>JBFIZG010000139.1:0-8222 GCA_041604955.1 Gemmatimonadales bacterium
GAGGGCGCCTTCCGCTTCCTGAACGCGCTCCAACTCACCAAGCTTGCGGTGAGCTTGGGTGGCACGGAATCGCTGGCCGAGCATCCGTCGACGATGACGCATGCGGATGTCCCGCCCGACGCGCAGGCACGCATGGGCATCGTCCCCGGAATGGTTCGGCTCTCCGTTGGTGTGGAGTACTTCGAAGACATCGTGGCCGACGTCAGAAACGCGTTGGAGTCCGTGTGACCCAACGAACACGGGGGCCGCGTACCGCAACCCCCGTGCTCCCGTCCCTCGGTCGGCGTGGCCGCGTCTCTAGCTCTTTCGGTCGAGCCGGACAACACCGCCTTCTTCGAGCCACTTCAACTCGTCAGTCATAATCCGCTGCGCGAGTTTATAGACGGCCATGTCGTCGTTGTCGAAGACCTGGGCAAACCGCGCATCGACGTCGCGTCTCGCCGTTCGGCAGAACACATCGGCGAGATGGACCGCAGTGCCGCCTCGCGCCCGTTCCTCCGGGGACTTGCTCGTATGGAGACTCTGCGCTTTGGCACAAGCGGCAGCCATCGCAAACAGCTCGGCGACGATCTCGACGAGACGCGCGAGAACCGCCTGCCGCTTCTCCAGCTTGGGGCCGTGACGGACAATCGCGTAGAACAGCGATCGTGCCAGCTTCCGCGAGCGTCGATCGATGAATCGGACATGCTTCGCAAGGCGGCCGAACTCGCTAAACCGCGGCCACCATCCCCACCCGAGCCAACGGGTCGGGTACCATACCGCGTAGTAGAATCCCGCCTTGATGAAGGCGGGGAGCTTTTGACCCAGTGTCGCCTTCGGATCGGCAATCGCGCCCGCCACTTGCAGATGCTGGTCGACCGCTTCGCGGGCGATGAACAACCGCATGATCTCGCTGGAACCTTCGAAGATCAGGTTGATGCGAAAGTCCCGCATCATGCGCTCGACCGGGATCGGTTGCTCGCCGCGTCGGCGTAGGCTATCGGCAGTTTCGTAGCCGCGCCCGCTGCGGATCTGTAGCGTGTCGTCGACCACCGCCCATCCGCGTTCCGTGTTCCACATCTTGGCGATCGCGGCCTCGAGTCGGATGTCAAAGCCGCCCTTGTCGGCCATGAGCGTGCTGATTTCCGAGAGGGACTCCATGGCAAACGTGCTTGCGGAGATTCTCCCCAGCTTCTGGGCGATCGCATCGTGCTTGCCGATGGGATGCCCCCATTGGACGCGGTCCTGACTGAAGCTCCGGGCGATGTCGAGACACCGTTTACCGGCCGCTGCGCAGGTCGCCGGAACGGTGAGGCGCCCGGTATTCAGCGTGATCAGCGCGAGCTTCAAACCCTTGCCTTCCCCCCACAACACGTTCTCCTTGGGCACCCGGACGTTGGTGAACCGGATCACGCCGTTCTCGATGCCTTTGAGACCCATGAAATCACAGCGCATCACGACCTCGACGCCCGGCATGTCGCTCTCCACGATGAACGCCGTAATGCGCCGCTCTCCGGTCTTCGCCATTACGACCATGATTTCGGCAACGGTCCCGTTCGTGCACCACAGCTTCTGGCCGTTGAGGATGTACGCGCTTCCGTCCTCGGTGAGCGTGGCCGTCGTCGTCATCCGTGCCGGATCGCTGCCGACGGCATCCTCAGTCAATGCAAACGCGCTGATGGCCCCCTTGGCCAGCCGCGGAAAGAACTTCTTCTTTTGGGCTTCGGTTCCGAACAATTTGAGCGGCTGCGGCACGCCGATCGATTGGTGTGCCGACAGGAGGGTCGCGACCGAGCCGTCCATGCTGGCGACCATCGAGATGGCGCGGTTGTACACCGTTTGAGAGAATCCAAGACCACCGTATTCCTTGGGGATCTTGATGCCGAAACAGCCCAGCTCTCTCAATCCATCAATGACGTTCTCAGGAACCTTGCCGTTTCGGTCGATTGCGTCCCCATCGACATTCTCACGGAGGAATTGCTCGAGACGATCGAGCCACGGACGAGCCGCCTCGAGTTCAGCCTCGTCCATCTGGGGCCACGGATGGATGAGGTCGAGGAGAAACCGTCCGTTGAAGAGCTCACGGACAAAACTCGGCGATTGCCATTCGGTCTCGCGTGCGGCTTCAGCGACCGCTCGCGCTTCTTGTTCGCCGTCGTTGGTCTTTTCGGATTCGACTTCTCTATCGGGAGCGACGGTGGTCATTTGGATTCCACCTTTGTGTGCGATGTGGTGATTGGTTGTTCCCGCGGGTCGTAATGACGTGACGTCCCGGAGCTTGCTGTCCCTAGGAATATGCTATTGGCCAAGTCCACACGCTACTGTGACCCACGTTGCATTCACATGAGCCTTTGTATATTGAACGGGCTCCACGGATTCGAGTCGCTGCGGTCCTCGCGGCCATAGGTGGGAGAACGTCGAGTAATCTCCCGGTGATCGGCGGCGGCATTGGGCGCGGCGGGTCTGGGGTCGAGGATCTGCTGGTTTCTCCTAGGTGTCTGTCGAGAGTTCTTGCATGGGACTATATTCGCAGTCGTCATGGCATCGATGTCCCTAAAGGATACCCTCTATCCCTCCCGCGCCAGCGCCGGCGCCGAGCTGGGCCGGCAGCTCTACGGCAGCGTGACGCAGCCGGTCGTGGTATTCGGCATCACGCCCGGTGGCGTCGAGATCGCCCACAACGTCGCCGAAGCGCTAGGTGCCAAGTTCGACGTGATCGTTGCGGCGGATGTGGATATCGAGGATGAAGGTGTCGTCGGCGCGATCGCGGAAAATGGGGATGCCTTCCTCGACCCGGACTTCGAGCCGGGCTTTGGGATGCTCGATTCGCTGAATGAAGGAATCGACCAGGCGCATCGGACTATCAAGACCGATCAGATTCTCTTTCGTGGCCAGCGCTCGATGCAGTCGATCAGCGGAGTAGACGCCGTGATCGTGGACGGGCACGCCACGACGCCCTGGCGACTGTTGGCCGCCGGGATGTGGGTGCAGAAGCAGTCGCCGGCCCACGTGATCATGGCCTCGCCGGTCGGAACGCTTCCGGTACAGGAACGTCTCCGCGCTCGCCGGTTTCAGTTCGTCTGCCCCACGATCGTCATGGACCCGAGCGGCCATCCGCGTCCGTTCGGCGACCCGCAGGACCCCCAGGCGGTCCGGCTCCGCAGTATCGTCCTTGCCCGCGACGCGGCGTAGTCTCGCCGTCGTGCTCGTGGGGTGTGTCGTTGGCGTGGGTCACGCCGCGGCACAACTGTCGCCCCCGGCCACCGGCGGCATCGTCGACCGAACGTCATTCAGGCCGAGGATTGGGAACACTGGACGCAAGAGCGTGGCCATTACTTTGCGAACACGTGGGATGCTGCCTACACGCCGTTGGTCGAGATGCGGGACCCGGGTCGGGATCCCGTCCGGGGTGGGGTGCTGGTCGCGCGCTACGGTGCCGGAGTCTACGTCTACACCGGAATCAGTTTCTTCCGCGCGATTCCCGCGGGGGTGCCCGGCGCGCTTCGGCTGCTTTTGAATTTCGTCGACCTCGATCCACACGTTCTCCAATGACGGAAGTCGTGAAACGGTGCCGGCCATTCGATCGCTGGCCGCTCGGTCTCGTGACGTCGCTGGCGATACTGGCGCTGGGCGGCGGGTGCGAAGGAGACGGGCGCGAACCGCTCGTTGTCTATTCACCACACGGTCGCGCGCTGCTGAGCCTCGCGGAGCAGACGTTTGAGGCCGCCAATCCCCATGTCGATGTTCGGTGGCTGGACATGGGGTCACAGGATGCGCTGGACCGGATTCGGTCAGAGCGGTCGAACCCGCAAGCCGATGTTTGGTACGGTGGGCCGTCGATGCTGTTCGCACGCGCGGCCGCGGAATCGCTGCTCGTTGCCTATCGACCGTCGTGGGCCGACGTGACTCCTGCTCGCGGACAGGGGCCTGGGGATCTCTACTTCGCCGCCTACGAAACTCCAGCCGTCATCGCCTATAACTCGGACGCCCTCCAACCGGGAGAAGTGCCGCGCGATTGGGACGAGATTCTCGACCCCAGGTGGCAGGGACAGGTGGTGCTGCGCGATCCACTCGCGTCGGGGACGATGAGGACGATCTTTGGGATGATCGTCCTGCGTGGACTGCGTGCCACCGGCGACACGGCGCAGGGATTCACCTGGCTCCGTCGCCTCGACGGCCAGACTCGGGAATACGTCCTCAATCCCGCCCTGCTGCACCAGGCGCTCGTCCGCCGGGAAGGGGTCCTGACGCTGTGGGATCTCCCCGATATCCTAACGGAGCAGCGCAAAGGGTCGCCGTTCGACTTCGTGATGCCCACTTCGGGAACGGCGGTCATCGAGGACGCCATTGCCCTCGTGCGCGGCTCGACTCGGCAGGAGGCCGGCAGGCGATTCATCGAATGGGTGGGATCTCGCGAGGGCCAACTCCTGGCGGCGCATCGGGAATTTCGCCTGCCGGTCCGGACCGATCTGCCGTTGGACTCGTTACCGGGGTGGGCCCGAACGGTCAAGGCGGAGATGGTGGTGGAGGAAATCGACTGGGATCGCCTCAGTGAAAGCGGCGCACGCTGGATGTCCTACTGGGACCGTCACATTCGGGGACGCGGTCCGCGACCCTCGAACCGGTAATGTCCCCTGACTACCTGAGACTCGAGGGGCTGACGAAACGGTTTGGCGACCAGTTCGCAGTCAACGATCTCACACTTGGCGTGAAGCGGGGTACGGTCCTCGCGTTGTTGGGTCCAAGTGGCAGCGGCAAGACCACCACCCTCAGACTGCTCGCTGGGTTCGAGCACCCGGACAGCGGGCGCGTTCTCGTGGAAGGGCGTGACGTCACGGCGCTTCCGCCCGCACAGCGCAAGTTCGGGATGGTCTTTCAGCACTACGCCCTGTTCCCACACCTCCACGTACATGAGAATGCTGCCTTCGGATTGCACGGAAGGAGCGCCAAAGAGCGTCGCCGTCGTGTGGCAGAGGTCCTGGCAACGGTCGATCTTCCTGGTTTCGAGCGGCGCGACGTCACCGGGTTGTCTGGAGGGCAGCAGCAGCGGGTCGCCGTTGCTCGTGCACTCGCGCCGGAGCCCCATGTGTTGCTGTTGGACGAACCGCTCTCGAACCTGGACCCGGGTCTTCGGGAACGGACACGTCGGGAACTACGAGCGGCACTCGATCGAAGCGGCGTGACGACCGTGTTCGTCACGCACGAACAGGAAGAAGCGTTTGCCCTCGGAGATCGTATAGCCGTATTGCGGAGTGGCGTGCTGGAACAGGAGGGCACCGCACAGGAGCTGTACGACACGCCCAGCACGCTGTTCGTCGCGACGTTTGTCGGGCGCGCGAGCATCGTGCGCGGGGTCGCGCTCGCAAACGGGCACGTTCGGATCGCCGACGGTGTGGAGTGGCCGGCCGACGGACCCGACCGCCTGACCGATGGTGAACGTGTCGCGGTGGTTGTCCGCCCCGAGGCACTGCGGTTCACCGACGACGCCGGCGTCTCCGGAACGGTGAGCGAGCGGCGTTTCACCGGCGCGCGGTCGTACTACGAGGTAACGAGCGAGTATGGGACGCTCGAGGTCGAGGGGGCTCCGGGGGCGGCCGCACCGGGAGACCACGTTCGCGTGACGGCGATCGGGTGCCGTGCGTTCCGGGAGCCGGAGTGATGCGACGTTCGCGAGGCGTCCTGCTCACCCTGCTGCTCTTCTGGGTCGTCGTATACCCGATCGCGTTGGTCGTGGTTGATGGCGCCCGAGGGGCGGAGGGATGGACACTCGAATACTTCGCCGCCTTCGTGGAACAGCGCCAGGAATGGAGCGCACTTTGGCGAAGCCTGTGGATTTCGGTTGCGAGCGTTGTTGCGGCGGCGGCAGTGGGAGTTCCCCTCGCGTTCGTGTTCGAGCGACTCGAGTTTCCGGGGCGCCGCGTCCTCGGAGCCCTGGTAGCGCTTCCCGTCGTACTTCCGCCGCTCGTGGGGGTGATCGCGTTTTCGTTTCTCTACGGGGAAAGTGGCTTCGTGGCCCGCGGGCTGACGGCGCTGCTCGGCCTGGAGAGTTCTCCGTGGCGTCTCCGTGGGTGGGGCGCCATCCTCCTCGTACACGCGTACTCGATGTCCGTGTACTTCTATCTGTTCGCGCGCGCCGGGCTCGCCAAGGTAGACAGCTCGATGATCGAAGCGGCGCATTCCTTGGGTCACGGCACCTGGAGCACACTGTACCGGGTTACGCTCCCGCTGTTGCGCCCGCAGCTCGGCGCGGCGGCTGTCTTGACGTTCATGACGGCGCTCGGGTCGTTCAGCGCACCGTTCATCTTCGGCGGCGGTTTTCGGGTCATGACGACGCAGATCGTCGCGAGCAAGCTGAATGGCGACATCAAGATGGCAAATGTCGAGACCGCCGCCCTCGCTGCGGTGGCCTTGCTCGGACTCCTCGTGCTGCGGCGCACGCAGGGCGCTCGGGCGGTAGTGGCGGTGGGGAAGGGGACCGCTCCCGTCGCGCGCACGTTGGTGCAGCCGGTGGCACGATGGGGCGCCGCCGTGCTCGGATGGACGTTCGCGTTGTTGCTGTTGCTTCCGCATGTCACGTTGGTGGTTGTCTCGTTCGTCCCGGTCGGGACGTGGACGATCGAACTCATTCCGCCGGAGTTTACCCTTGGCAACTACGCCGCGTTGCTGACGGAATCGGAACGGCTGCGCCCGCTGCTCAACTCGTTATGGATGGCGTTCGCCGCCACGCTTGCGGCGTTGGCCCTGAGTTTGTGGGCCGGCCGTTTGGTCGTGCAGCGGAAGGTGCCGCTCCGAAATGTGATCGAAGGACTGACGAATATTCCGTGGGCGGTCCCGGGAACCGTACTCGCCATCGCCCTGGCCACGACCTTTAGCATGTACGCGCCGTGGGTCGGTAGGTTCGTCCTCGTGGGAACGCTCGTGATCCTCCCGCTGGCGTACTTGATTCGAAACATCCCCATCGTGGCCGGGTCCGTCCTTGCGGGCTTTCGGCAACTCGATCCGTCGCTCGACGAGGCCGCGGCGTCGTTAGGCGCGAGTCGGTGGCGGACGCTCAGGCGCGTTACTATTCCGTTGCTCCGGCCGGCGCTCCTTGCCGGGGGCGCGCTGGCGTTTGCGACCGCTGTCGGAGACTTCGTCACGTCCATCGTGCTCTACACCTTCACGACGCGGCCCGTCTCGATCGAGATTCTCTCGGCGCTCCGAGAGTTCGACATTGGTGTCGCGGCCGCGTACGGCGTCGTGCTCATGCTCATCTCGGCGGCGGCAATGGCCGTGGGGACGCAGCGATGAAGCGGATCTCCGTGCTCATGGCCACGGCGTTCGTGGATATGATCGGGTTCGCGATGATCTTTCCGCTGCTCCCGTTCTATGCTTTGCGATTGAACGCACCCGAGTGGGTCATCGGGTGGATGATCGCCGCGTTTTCGATTTTCCAATTGGCGGCGGCACCAGTGTGGGGCCGGATCTCGGATCGGTACGGGCGTCGGCCGGCAATCTTGTTCGGGCTCTGTCTCTCGGCCATCGCGTTCGTCGTGTTCGGGTTTGCCGTCACCATTTGGATGCTTTTCCTCTCGCGCATGATTCAGGGGATCGGTACCGGCACCGTGGGAGTGTTACAGGCGTACGTCAGCGATTCGATCGAGCCCAAAGACCGCGCGAAGGCGTTGGGGTGGCTCTCGGCAGCCACGGCGTCGGGTGTGATGATCGGTCCGGCCATCGGTTCGCTCACCTTCCGCTTGGGTCCGGAGGCGCCGGGTCTGCTTGCCGCCGCCCTCTGTCTCATCAACATCTTATTCGCGTGGCGGTGGCTGCCGGAGTCGAAGGAAGATCGGGATACGGGGTCGACCGATGCCGTGACGCCCAAACGATCGATCAGAAGTCTGATCGTGGAGGTGCTGTTCACACCCCGTGGCGACGTTGCCAGACTGATTTGGATCTATGCGGTCGGCATGCTGGGGTTCATGTCGGTCACCGCCATACTCGCGCTCTATCTCGAAGCCGACTTTGGCGTGACAGAAGAGACGATCGGCATCTTCTTCGTGTACGTGGGAGCGCTCTCGGTGGTCATGCGCGCCGTGGTTTTGGGGAAGCTCATCGACCGGTACGGTGAAACGAGGGTGATGCGAATTGGAGCGGCGAGTTTGGCGCTCGGCATCTTCTTGATTCCGCTGCCGACATCGGTGCTCGCGCTCGGCGCCGTTATCTCCTTGATACCGATTGGAACGGCGTGTCTCTTTCCGTCC
>JBFIZG010000140.1:0-8198 GCA_041604955.1 Gemmatimonadales bacterium
CGGGCAAATCAACTACTTCGGGCGAAACAAGGTTCACCATCGGGATTTCGACTGGCGGGTGCTCGCCGGCGAGCACATCGACGTCTATTACTATCCGGAAGAAGAAGAACTCGCGCGCGTCTCACTCACGTACGCCGAACAGAGTTTCACGTTTCTCGAACAGAAATTCGGGCATTCGCCGCCACGTCGGATCCCTTTGTTTGTCTATGCGACGCACGCGGATTTCGAGCAAACGAATATCCTACCGTTTGTGCCGCCCGAGGCCATCCTCGGTGTGACGGAGTTTTTGAAGTCACGGGTTGCGCTCCCGTTTAAGGGCAACTACGCGCAGTTCCGCCACACGCTCCGCCACGAGCTCGTGCACGCGTTCCAGCTGAGCGTGCTCTCGTACAACGCGCGTACGCGTCCGCGACGGCAACGCGCCCGCGTGCCGTTATGGTGGTCCGAAGGCTTGGCGGAGTTTTGGTCCGGGGGCGAAGACGCGACGGACGAGATGGTGCTCCGTGCCGCGACCATTGCCGGGCGGATCCCGACCTTCCAACAACTCACGTATGAGTTCAGCTCGCTCGTGTATCCGTTGGGAGGCGCCATCCACCGTTGGCTCGCCGATCGCTTCGGAGAGTGGCGGATCCAAACGCTGTATCGAGATCTGTGGAAGTACCGGTCGTTCGAGGAGGCATTGGAGGGTGTGTACGGGGTCGATGTCAGGACGCTGAGCGACGAGCTGAGATACCACATGCGCCGCCGGTATTTCCCCGAGATCACCGACCGAAAGCCCCTGGACGTCACTGCGACGCGGCTCGCATCATTTGCAAGCCGACCGGTCAGCTATTGGGTGCCGGGCGACACTGTGCCCCGCTATCTCTTCCTCTCGCCCCGAACCGGCTACATGAACATCTACGCCGGGGACTGGTTCCGGCCCAACGTCGTACAACCGATTGTCAAAGGAGAGCGATCGGCCGAATTCGAATCGTTCCACACGTACTCGTCTCGCATTGATGTGCGGGACGGTCTCATGGCGTTTGCCAGTAAGTACCTCGACCGGGACGCCTTGTTCCTGTGGGATCTCGAACGAAACAAAGTCGTGGGACGGTATCAGTTTCCAGATCTCGTGTCGGTGTTGTCGCCCAGCTGGGCGCCCGACGGGAAGAGTGTCGTCTTCAGTGGGCTGACGATGTCGGGCTTTTCAGACCTCTACCGTCTCTGGCTCACCGACGGTCGCCTCGACACACTGACGCACGACCGGCATGAAGATATCGATCCGAGTTTCAGTCCGGATGGCCGGGCCATTGTCTTCGCATCCGATCGCACGACGTACGGCCCGACCGGCGCGCACAACCTCTAGGTCCTCGACCTCGCGTCCGGGGGCATTCGCCAAGTGACGTACGGTCCGTGGGGAGATCAAACGCCTCGGTGGGCCTCGAACGGTCGAATCTATTTCTCGTCTGATCGTGACGGCGTATCCGACATCTATTCCGTCGACGAAGACGGGATGGGCTGGCGAGAAACACATACGCTCACCGGCGCGTTCGATCCGCAGTGGATCGATGTGACGAACGAACTGTTGTTTACGGGCTTCAGCGATTTCACATTCAACATCTACCGAGCCCGTTTGCCGGAAGATTCCGCAGCGCGTGACACGATTGCGCTCGCGCCGGACGTCGAAGACGCCCGGTGGTCCTGGCCGGAGCTCGATGATGCTCGGGCGGTTTCGAGCAGCCCGAAGCCGTATCAGAAGACGCTCTCGCTCGATTTCGCAGCCGGAGATGCCGTCATCGCTCCGGGGATCGGGTCTGCCCAGGGTGCGGTGTTCTTGTTCTCCGATCTGCTGAGCGATCACCTCCTCCAGGTCGCCATCACGTCGTTTCAGAGTCGCGACCTGGGTGGCCTGTTGGAAAACCTGAACAGCTCTGTTTTCTACTTGAATCAAAAGCGGCGGTTGAACTGGGGTGCCGGCGCATTTCGCTTGAAGGGACGGTTCTACGAGGGCGATTTCCGAACCATCTTCGATGAATCGTCCATTGGTGGATTTGGGGCGGTGCGATGGCCGTTCAACGCGTACGAACGCGTCGAGGGTCAGGTGCGCTTCGAGCGCTCGGATCGAACAGATTTCGCAGCGTTTGCCATCGACGACGACCGTCGTGTCGGTTGGCTCGCCTCGAACTACGTGAGCTACGTCAAAGACAACTCACTTTGGCTCGCTACTGGTCCGATCGACGGTCAGCGCACGAACATCACTGCCGGGATTACGAACGACCTGTCGAACGGTCGGTTTGACGCGTGGACGCTTTCGATCGATCACCGCCGGTACTTTCGCATCGGGCAACGGTCCGCGTACTCGGTACGCGCACTGGGATACTACGGTGGTGGTTCGAAGCCGCGGCGGCTCGGAATTGGGGGACCGTGGGGTCTGCGCGGATATCCGCGTCTGGGACCGGTGTCGGGAACCCGGCTGTTCATGTTGAATCAGGAGCTGAGGTTCCCGCTGGCGAACTTCATCTCGATCGGATTCCCGTTTGGCCAGGCTCGGTTTCCCGGTATCCAAGGCGCACTGTTTGTCGATGCGGGACGCGCGTGGACCGAAGGCAGCCAGAAGCGGGACGTCCTCGGAAGTGCGGGACTCGGTCTCCGGATGCCGGTGCTGTTTCCGCTCGTCCTGCGGCTCGACCTGGGCGTTCGGTTCGACTTGGGTGACACCGACGGGTACTTTCTGTCGCCAGTGTCACGGGGTGGGCGGTTTGTCGACTTCTTCTTCGGATTCAACTACTGATGGGATGGTCGCGCCGTCTCGCGCCCGTACGCACACGCAAGGCCTGCTCGGCGCTGGTTGTGGTCGCGGGAATACTCGGCGCCTGCCGGGGAACACCACCGGCGATTGGGCCCGTCGGCATGCGTCCCGTGTCCGACGCGACCCTGGAGTCGTGGTTGCGGGATGTCTCGCCGTCCGAGTTTCTCCGGTACGACCTTCGCTGGCGGTATCAGACCCAGCAGGGCCGTAGCGCCGGGAGGGCGGCGGTGCGCTTTGCCCCGCCAGACTCGGTGCGGTTCGATTTTCGCGCGCCGTTCGGTCGATCGGGAGCCGCCATGTTGGTCGCGGACACGGTGTTGTGGTCCACGTCCGACGAAGACAACGACCGCTTCCTTTCCGTGTCGGCGCTGTTCTGGGCGGCGTTGGCGATACCGCGGCCGCCACCGCCCAGCGCCAAACTGTACGGACTCGACGCCGAGCGAATTCGGAGCTGGCGCTACGTGACGGGGAGTGACACGCTCACCTATGTCGTGACCAAGCCCCCAGCGCGCGGCATGCAGGCAGAACTCCGGCAGGCAGGACGCATCATCGGCTTGGTGGAAGTTACGTTCAATGGAGAGTCTGGCGATCCGGAGGCGGCCACCATGCGGTTTCCAACGGACGCTTCAATCGTCACCTTTGAAGTCCAGGATGTGGAACGACTCGATGCGTTGGATCCGGCAATCTGGAAACGGCCGTAGCCGCTGGGCGGCGGTCGCCGCGGCGCTGTGGACTGTGGGGTGTCTCTACGGGTTTGCTGGGGGCGGGCTGCCCCCGCACATCCGGACGGTGGCGATCCTGCCGTTCGACAATCTCAGCGCCGAGCCAACGCTTACGCAAGAAGTCTCCGAGGCGATGCGACAGGCGATCGAGCAGCGGCTCGGCCTCCGTCCCTCCGCTGAGTCGACCGCGGACGCTGTCGTTCGCGGGACCATCCGACAGTACCAGGCCGACATTCCTCTCTCGTTTCGTGCCGGCCAGACGGGGAACGTCTCCGTCACCCGTCGCCGCGTCCAAATCAGTTTGTCGGTACAGATCTTCGACCAACGAGAGGACCGGGTCCTGTGGGAACGAACGAGTTTGGTAATCGATGGTGAATACGATCCTCCGCGCGAGGATGAGGGCCGCGCCGTGGCCTTGGAGAAACTGGTCAATGACATCGTCGACGGTGCACAGTCGCAGTGGTAGCCGGGTGGGGAGACGGCGTGTGGGGGCGGCGCGGATCGGCGTGTTGTTGGCGGTCTTGCCGGTGATGGCTGGAACATACGTCGCTGTGACCAGCGGTGGCATTTACGTCGACTATCGAAAGTTCCGCGATCAAATGGTCGTGCACGGCCGCCTTGCGCAAACGATGGACGATCAGAAGATTCTACAAGCGTTGCAGTCGAGCGCCGAACGATTGGACCTCCCTGCCGGCGCGACGGCGAACATTCGCATCCGACGTGCGGTTGCGGTCCGCGAAATCCACATTGAGAGCGAGTACGAGGAGATCATCGAGCTACCGTTCTACCGATGGGCGGTGAAGCTTCGTCCGAGTGTGAGGGTGAGCTTCTGACCCGAATCGCAAAGCTCCCGGTCACGATCCTCCTCGTGGCGCTGATGATCGTTGTCCCGGCTGAGGCGATGGCCCTCGTCGCCACAGCGGCCGGTGAGACCGATTACGCCGCGCTGTTCTTCCTCCTTGCCGTGATGTTGCTGGCCGGCAAGTTCTCCGGAGAGGCCGCCGAACGGGTGGGACAGCCGGCGGTGCTCGGAGAATTGATCGCGGGGGTGCTGCTCGGGGGCAGCGTCCTTGGCGTGATTCCCACCGGGCCGGAGAGCGAGCTCTCCGAGGTCGTCAAGATCCTCGCCGAAATCGGCGTAGTGATACTGCTGTTCGAGATCGGGCTCGAGACTGACCTGAAAGCGTTGTTCCGTGTCGGTCGGGCCGCTCTCGCCGTGGCACTCGTTGGGGTCGTCCTCCCGATGCTCGGGGGCGTCGTCTTCTGGCTGTCCCCCCTCGCCAAACCGGAATTCAGCGCCACAGGGACCGGCAGCACGGCAATTTTTATCGGCGCAACACTGACCGCAACGTCCGTGGGAATCACGGCACGGGTGCTCAGAGATCTCCATGTGATGCATTCGACGGAGTCTCGCATGATCATTGGCGCGGCGGTGATCGACGACGTACTGGGACTCGTCTTGCTCGGGCTCGTGTCGTCGCTTGCCGCCGGCAACGCCGTCACGGTGCTAGGGGTGGGCAAGACGCTTGGCCTCGCCGTTGGGTTTTTAGTGGCCGCGGTTGCCGTCGGTCTCGCCGTAGCGCCGTGGATCTTCGGCATGGTGGATCGGATGCGTGTTCGCGGCGTGCTGTTGGTCTCCGCATTCGCCTTCATGCTTGGGCTGGCCGCACTGGCGGATCGCGCTGGGTCGGCCATGATCATCGGAGCGTTTGCGGCTGGCCTTATTCTTTCTGGAACGAATCAGTTCGACGCCATCGAAGAACGCATCAAACCCGTGGCGGATGTGTTTACGCCCATCTTCTTTCTCAGCATCGGCGCTCAGCTCAACGTGCGGCTCCTCAATCCGCTGGATCCAGAAAACCTCCCGGTGCTCGGCATCGGAATGGCGCTCTTGGTAATCGCGATCTTTGGAAAGCTCGCCGCCGGTTGGTCGGTACCGTGGCGGAAGTTCAATCGAAGCGCCGTAGGCCTCGGCATGATGCCGCGTGGGGAGGTGGGGCTCATCTTTGCGAACATCGGACTCGCGACCGGCATCCTCACTGAACAGCTGTTCGGCGCGATCATCATCATGGTCATCGGCACCACGTTCATGGCGCCACCACTGCTCAAGTGGAGTTTCGGTCGCTGGGGTATGACACATCCCGGGGCCGATGCTCCGACGCCCTTGCAAGAAGCCGTTGCCGAACTGGTGCAGGCGGAAGGGGAGGAATCAACGGATGACACGTCCTGACGGTCGGAAACCCGACGAACTGCGACAGATCGTTCTCGAACGAAATGCCAATCCATACGCAGAGGGCTCCTGCCTCGTGCAGCTGGGTGGCACGCTCATTTCGTGCACCGCCAGCGTAGAGGAGCGCGTGCCTGGATGGCGACGGGGAAGTGGGATGGGTTGGGTGACCGCCGAATACGCCATGCTTCCGCGGGCGACGACCGAGCGGACGCCTCGTGAGCGTCAGGGTGTCGGCGGCCGCACCTCCGAGATCCAGAGACTCATCGGCCGAAGCCTGAGGGCGGCGTTGTCGACATTTGCGTTCGGTGAACGAACCATCCGCATCGACTGTGACGTGTTTCAAGCCGACGGCGGGACGAGGACTGCAGCCGTGACTGGTGCCGCGGTGGCGCTTGCAGACGCCTGCGCGTGGATGGAACGGGAAGCCAGTGTCGCAAACCCGTTTCAAGAGCTGGTCTCAGCCGTCTCGGTGGGAGTCGTCGACGGGGAAGTGCGGTTGGACCTCGCCTACGCCGAGGATAAATCGGCACAAGTCGACGCAAACATCGTCATGGCAGCGCCGGATCGGTTTGTGGAGGTGCAGGGCACGGCCGAAGGTCGTCCGTTTTCGCGAGAGCAGTTGAACGCCATGCTCGAACTCGCCACTCGGGGAACAGCCATGCTGTTCGCAGAGCAGCGACGGGTACTCGAATGGTAGAGCACCCCTTGCTCGTCGCGACCCGGAGCCCGGGGAAACAGCGAGAGATCCGCACGTTACTCGCAGACATCCCGTACAGGCTCCTGTTTCCCGACGATGCTGGGCTCGCGATCCATCCCGAGGAGGAAGACGGCTTGGAGAACGCCGGGTCGTTCTCCGGCAACGCGAGTCGAAAGGCCGAGTACTTTGCGCGACGGTCGAAGCTCCCGACCGTGGCCGACGATTCGGGCTTAGAGGTGTATTCTCTCGGTGGAGCGCCCGGCGTGAGATCGAAACGGTTCGCGATGCCAGCCGACGATCAAGACGCCGCCAACAATCAAGAACTCTTGCGCCGACTGTCCGGTGCACCACCAGAACGGCGGCGCGCGCGGTATCGCTGCGCCGTCGCATGTGTGGCGCCGACGTCGCCCGTCCCGATCATCTTCGAAGCATCATGCGCCGGTACGATTCTCGAAGCGCCTCGTGGCAGCGGCGGGTTTGGGTACGATCCGTTGTTTTTGAGCGCCGACTTAGGGATCACGTTTGCCGAAGCCGACCCGGCCGACAAACACGAGGTGAGCCACCGAGGTCACGCGTTTCGCAAGTTCGCCGACTGGCTTGCGCATAACCCCGTGTAGCGGATTACTGAAGGGGATCTTTGCTGCGCCGGTAAGCCCGCCAGCGCTCGGCGAGCTTCCGGTTACTTCTCGCGTTGAACAATACGCCGTTGATGTCGTGCTTGATCGCGCACGGCACGCAGACGCGCGCCCAGCCGGGAAGCGACTCAGAGCTTCCGACAGCACGCAAAATGTGCGTGCGGCATGGCTGGCGGCAAACGAAGCAATACATAACAGTGTGCGCGAGTTGTGAGGGCTGCGCGCGAAAAGTGCAAGTTCTGCGCCCGTCCTAACCCTGTTGTAATACAATGAGTTACGGCGTTGTTTGATGGGGAGATGCCACAGATCCCGTCGCAGTTCGGCCCTTCTTCCGGGCCGCGGCGCCCAGCACGATTCGGAGTGAAACCCACGCCGCGACGCCCAGCGTAGCCCCAACCCATTCGAGGGGCGGCGTCGGCAATAACCCGACTCGGGCTGGCACGACCAGCAGGGCCGCCACGAGCAACGCAGCGGCACCGTAGGTCACTGGATGGTGTCGCGCCAACAATGCGAACGGAAAAACCAGCGCCGCCATCCACACGATCCCCAACAGGCGAACGACCGTCTCCGAAAAAGCCTCACTGTAGAGCAACACGCTCCACCCGCTCCCAAGCGTGAATCCCAAATCGCATTCCCTGCGCCTCTTGATCTCGATGCATGTGGCCCGACCACCCGGGATGACGACGACCTGAAGCGTGTCGCCGCGAAGGATCGTCGTCATACCGTCCCGAACACGGATGTCGGGTTGATCGAGTCGCAGTCGCGCAGCGAGCGTGCGATGGCGGTAGACGAGATCGTCTCCTTGGGGTCCCACCAAGAGGATCTCGCGTTGCCGGTCGTCGTAAATGGAGAAAATGGATGACACCCGCTTCGTGGTCGGTCCGGCAACTGCAGTGACGCGAATGACCGACCGCGCCCTCAACGCGTCACGTACCTCGTCCGAGCTGGGCAGTCGCTCAGACGGGATCGAAAGGTTCCCCACGCGTGCTTCGAGAACCTCGCCTTCGTACCGGTCCAGGTGTCCGAGATCGGGTGTCCACTGGCCGTAGTACGTGGTGGCCGGCCAATCCGGTTGTAATAGCAATCCGGTACCGACGAAGACGCCAAGCACGATCACCGCCGCCAC
>JBFIZG010000141.1:0-8153 GCA_041604955.1 Gemmatimonadales bacterium
GGACCGCGGCAAACGTTGAAGCTGCGGGCTTGTTCACCGAGACGACCAACGTGACGTTGACGTCCGCTGACGGGAACGCGACCGGCTTTTCGGCTACGACGTCCCACGCCAACCTGGGTACGGGCGCCGGGGAGACCTGCGGTGTCTACGTCGGTGATGCGACCAAGCCAGATGCGTCGCTCGGCGGCGAAGGTGAAGTCGGCTGCTGGTAAGCCTGCCGGCTTGACATTGGGGTAAGAAAATCTGCGTCGGGGTGTATCTCAGGATTTGCCCCGGCGCAGATTTTTTCTTCCACCGGCGCTCCTCGCCGGGAGCGTGTCCAACCGGCTGACAATCGGGGGAATGAGAGGAGATGCATTGAACCGCCGCTGGGATGGACCCCGGAGTGGATTCACGCTGATCGAGATCCTGATCGTCGTTGTCATCATTGGAATCCTGGCGACAGTGGTCGCCCCCAAGTTCTCCGCCACCAAGGAACGGAGCTACGTCGCGACCATGTTGTCCGACCTACGCAACGTGCGAGACGCTCAGGAACGCTTCTTCTACTACAACAACGACTATTACGACGGTCCCATTCCCCATGCGGATCTCGATTTCGAGCCGTCGAAGAACGTCACGATTGCGTTGGAGTCGGTGAGTCCCGCCGGGTGGGCTGCGACCTCATCGTACTTTGGCGCGCCCCAGACGTGCGCGATTTTTTATGGATCCGCCGCCCCACCGGCACCAGCGTCCGACGAAGGAGTTCCTGCTTGTAACTGAAGCGGCTTCTCACATCGTCCCGCGTCAAGACGACCTACCGCAGCATTGATTCGATACGACACTCGCCTGTAAGGGGCGATACCGTGTAGCCGGAACCTCGACACCTGAGGTCTGAGCTGCAATACGACATTCGCGCATTCTCAGTCGTCGAAGTGCTCGTGGCCGTCGTGATCCTGTCCGTTGGGCTGCTGGGTCTCATTTCGACATCCGCTTGGTCCGCGCAGACGATTCGTGCCGGTAGCTGGCTCACGGAAGCCGCCGCGATCGCCGAGGGTGAGCTCGCCAAGTTTCAGGCAGGCGGATGTGGGTCCTCCCGCAACGGGGAACGAACTCAAGGTCCGTTCGCTCTCGAGTGGGCCGCGCTCGAACCGAGTGCGGGCAGTCAGCTCGTCACCGTGGTGATCACCCGTCCGTCGCGTAGGGGGCCTCGTACCCACACGTTCTCCACCACCGTGGTGTGTTGAATGTCTCGGCATGCCTTTACGCTGCCCGAATTGTTGCTCGCACTCGTTTTGATGGCCGTGGTCTCGACGTCCATTGTTCGGCTCACGATCCATGTGATTCGGGCCACCCGTTCGGAGAACGAGCGCGTCCAGATCACCGCCACCCTTCGCTCGGCCTTCGCGTACCTCCAACGAGAATTCCGGGCGCTCGACGCGACCGATCTGTCAGGGGGTGACATCATTCAGGCAGATGCAACGTCCCTGGTGTACCGGTCCATGCAGGGGTTGTACACGGTTTGTGGGTCGAGCCCAGCGGGACAGACGCAGCTGGTTCTCCAAAAGGTTTCCAGTGTCGGCCTGGCCTTGCTCCGTGGCATTGGCGATTCCGTAATGGTGTTCGGCGCGCGAGATGTCACGACGATGCGAGACGCCGAGTGGTTACGGGCGGAGGTTGAGGCGTACGACCAACGCGGTATCTGTGATGATGGCTCTCCCGGTGTCCGGGTGACGCTTGGCGGGATACCGGACGGCGAGTTCCATCGCATCCAACGCGGGGCGCCCGTGCGGAATTTCACTCACAAGTGGTTGCGTCTGTATCGAGACGGCCAAGGGCTCTGGTGGCTGGGTGAGCGGCGGCGGGTGGCTGTCAGTGGGTGGAGCAATACGCAGCCCATTGTTGGTCCGTTTGCGCCGGACGGTGTTCGCTTCACGTATCTGGGGCCGAGTGGCAATGCGGCGGTCGCGCCTTCGGCGGTTGCCCTCATCAGGGTGAGGCTCGTTGGCGCTCCAACTCGCGCACCGGTGCTCGGGCGACTTGGCGGCGCCGGACCGTCCGGCGTCCTCGAATCGGAAGTCGCGCTGCGGAACAATGCCCGCTAGTGTGCCGACCGAACGAGACGTCCTGCGAAGGCCGGAGCGTGACGACCGAGGGTTTGCACTTGGTCTTGCGCTGCTCGCGCTCGTGGTGGTCTCGGGAGTCGTGATCTGGGCGGTGTTCCTCGGGCTGTTCAGTCTGCGGGCCGGTCTCGCTACGGTCTCGTTGGCGCAGGCATTCTCGGCGGCGGAAGAGGGTGCTCGACGGCATGTGGTGGAGGCCGATTGGCGCGCGTTGATGGAACTGTCGTCGGGAGCGTCCGCACCATTTTCGGGGTCCGCACGCGTCGGCACGGGTTGGTATCGTGGGAATGTGACCCGACTCGGGGCAACCAGCTTTCTCGTCGAGGCCGAGGGGTTTGACGCTCGTTCCATGTCTCGGCAGCGCTTGGGTGTTCTCGTCGGTCTCCGACCAATCGAGCGGCGAATCCGAGCGGCGCTGGATGTCACCGGCGGAGTCGAAGTTCGCGACCGGTCACGTATTCAGGGGGCGGACAACGCGTTGACGGGATTTCGTTGCCCACCACTCCTGCCGATGCTCCCCGCGCTCCGAATTCCGGCAGAGGATCAGACACGTGTCGCAACTGCGGATTGCTCAGACGCTCCCTGTCTCGAAGGCGCTCCGCCGCTTTCCGTCGGAACCAATGAAGAGTCGGAGTCGGTAGAGCGTTTGGTCAACTTGCAGCAGTTTGCCACAACGATTCTCATGGGAGGCACGTATCGGATCGGACCGGAGACGGTCGGTGGTGAGTGTCGTACGGGCACCGTCTCCAACTGGGGGGATCCGCGTGAACCCGAAGGCTCGTGTGGAAACCATGTCCCCTTCGTGTTTTCTCATGGTGACCTCACGGTCACGGGTGGCCGCGGCCAGGCTCTCCTGGTCGTGCTTGGCGATTTGCGGCTCGCGGGCGATGCCGACATTTCGGGACTGGTGCTCGTACGTGGCAGAGCCGTCGTGCAGGACGAGGCGGGTCTTCTCGGCGCGCTGGTGGTCGAAAACCCCACACAGAACCCCACGCTGATCGCCGGTCAGGCACGAATCGCCTACTCGAGTTGTGCGGTGAATCGCGCACTCATGGCCGTATCCGTCCCCGCAGTGCTTCGAGAGCGCGGCTGGATTCAACTCGATTAAGTGACGTAAGTCGCTGTCTTTCTGCAGGTTGTCGCCGTAAGATTGCGTCCCAACGCTGTTGACAAAAAATGCGGGCGGGCATACTGTAGTTTGCTCTCAGCATTCGCTTATCTCGTTGATCTGTAGGCAGATATGGCACTTTTTGGCAAGGGTCAGGTCAAAGTCGGGCTCGACATCGGTAGTGGGCTGATCAAGGCCGTGGTGTCCGAACGCAACAAGGGGGAGGTCTCGATCACTGGGGTGGGTGTGCATCCCGTCGAGTCCGATGCGATCGTCGAGGGCGAAGTGATGGATCCCGGGCTCGTGGCCGATTCGATCCGCGAACTCGTGTCAACGATGGGGATCAAGCAGAAGAGAGTGGTTGTTGCGGTCGGCGGTCGCGACGTGATCATCAAGAAGATCCAAGTCGACCGCATGAAGGAAACCGACGCGCAGGAGGTCGTTCGCTGGGAGGCGCAGCAGCACGTTCCGTTCGACATTGAAGCCGTCGAGCTGGATTTCCAGATTCTCGACCCCTTTGGCGAGGGGCTCCAGATGGACGTGCTTCTCGTTGCGGCCAAGCGCGATCTGGTCGAGGACAAAGTGCAACTCCTCGAGCAGGCGGGGCTCGAAGCGGAAATCGTCGACGTCGATGCCTTCGCCTTGCACAATGCCCTGGAGCTAAATTACCCTGAAGCGATGCAGGGCGTCACGGCGTTGTTGAACATCGGGCATGAATTGACCAACATCAACGTGTTGCACGCAGGCGTGCCGGTGCTCACGCGTGACCTGACGGTTGGCACGCGGAAACTTCGGGAAGATCTCCAGCGCGAACACGGTTTGTCGGTGGATGATGCCGAAGCGCTGCTGATGGGCCAGGGGTCCGATTTCGACATTCAGGAGCACATCGAATCACGGACAGACGAGATCGCGGTGGGTGTGGAGCGAGCGCAGGCCTTCTTGCAGTCGGCGACACGCGACGCCGGCAACATTCATCAGATCTACTGCTCCGGCGGTGGCGCGCGGATTCCGGGATTGGCTGACACGTTGAACAATCGTCTTCGCATTCCGGTAGACGTAGCGAATCCGATGCAGGGGATCACCGTTGGAGATGGGGTGTTCAATGGCCAGCGGGCCACGGAGATCGGGCCGCTGTTGATGCTGGCAACCGGCCTGGCCTTGCGGGGCGCGTAGCGCCGGGAGCGACGGTCGATGATCGAAATCAATCTACTTCCAGGTCGCAAGAAGAAGCGCGCTGCTGCGGCGGGCGTCTCCTTCAAGGAGCTGTCCGATCGGGTCAAAGACCCGTTGCTTGCCGTTGCGGTGGGCGCGTGGGCGATTGTGCTCGCGGGGGCCGGCCTCATTTACGTGAGCGAAAACGCGAAGATCACAGGATTGCAGGAAGAAGTGGCCGAGATACGAGCCGAGGCGGACCATTTCCGCTCGGTCATCGAAGACCGCCGCACCCAGCAGGGTCTCCACGATATGCTCGTTTCCGAGTTCGAAGAGATCCGTTCGATCGATGCGTCCCGCTTCGTGTGGGCGCACATCATGCAGGAGGTCACGCAGGCGCTTCCTGACTACACGTGGATCGTGGGACTCGAATTCATTCCGCAGCCGGCGGCGGCGGTGGCGTCTGACACGACGGTTGACGACTCCCGAGCGCCGGTGCGATTCACCGTCGACGGGCGAACCTCCGACATCGGCGCGTACACCAGATTCTTGAGGCAGCTCGGCAACTCGCCGTGGCTCACGAACATCATTCCGGGCGCGACGTCAACGCTCGTCGAAGACAATCGACCGATTATTGCGTTTGTCGTGACCGGCACGTTCCAACAGGCCGACTCGGCATTCATCAACGTGACGCCCTTCGAGACGGGGGCACAGTAAGGAGATGCTATGGCGTTAAGCGCCAAGGAACGGCAACAGGTGCTGGGCCTGGCCATCGCGCTCGCCGTTGCCGGGGGTATCGCCTTCTGGATGTATTGGCGCGCACCGAAGCAGGCTCATGTGGCAGCCCTGCGTGACAGCGTGCAGACCCTGACGGCGGAGGTGACGACGGCGCGCCGCGATCTGGCGCGGGGCACCGTCGACGATCTCCAGGAGCGGATTCGCTATTATCAGGGCGTGCTCGTCAATCTCAGACAGCTGGCCCCGGATCCCAACGAAGTGACGACGTTGATTGATGACATCACCGAACAGTCACGTCGGCGCGGTGTGCAGATCGCAGGCATTTCCCCAATGCCCGTGGAGAAGCGGGAGGCGTTTGACGTCTATCGGTACCGTTTCACCGTGTTTGGGCATTACGATGAAATCGGCGCGTTCTTGGCGGACATCGCTTCCCTGCGCCGTGTCATGGTCCCCGAAGACCTGACGCTCGTTCCGGCCGATCAGGCGAATCAACGCACGTACAGTGACACCACCGGGGCGCTGATCCAGGCCGATTTCGAACTCCGGACCTTTGTGAAGCCAGTGGGAGGCGAGGCCAGTGGTGGGTAGGCGGTTGGTTCTCATCGTCGCCAGCGCGTCATTGGTTTCTGTTGGGTGTGGTGGGGACGCGGAGGCACCAGAAGCCCAACCAGCCGCGAATCAAGCGACGCCGCCGGCGCAGACCGACCCGCCCGCCGAGCCACGCCTGCCGAGCCTCCAGCGGGAGCTGTTCTCCTACCAGGGAACGGGGCGTGACCCCTTCCTCTCACTCATGCAGACTGGGGATGTTCGTCCGCTCCTGCAGGACCTCCGAGTGACATCGGTCACATACGACACCAGGAATCCGCGCAATAGTGTGGCGGTGTTGCGAGACACAGTCGAGAACAAGGCCTATCCGGTACATGTGGGGGATGAACTCGGTCGTATGCGTATCCTGGCCATCCGCCCTGGCGAGGTCGAGGTCGTCGTACAGGAGTTCGGTTCGGACCGGCGCATCGTCATCCGACAGCGCCGGCGCGGAGGAGCGTCATGACCGCCTAACGCGGTGCCGTGAGAGACCATCGTGGAACGGGCGACACGAGTACGTGTCGCCCGTTTTGTCTGCATGAAGGGCGTATCGCGGGCTCGGAAGGCACCGGACGGCAGGGTGGGGCTCGAACGCGCGCTCTTGCACAACCTCGTCATTGTGGTGGCGGCCATAGTCAACCTCGTGTTGCTAGCGGCGGCCGCCATTGCGGTGTTGGCTCTACCGCCCATCCTCGGCGTCACCACGCTCGGTCTCTTGATTGCCGCCGATCTGCTGGTCCTCGTCTTGTTTGGCAGACATTTGATCCGCCGCTTGGTCTTGGATCCTGTGTCGTCGTTGATGGCGGCGGCGGACTCCCTCGCTGCCGGTAACCTATCTCACCGCGCACCACCCTTCGAAACACGAGAGTTCAGTCAGTTGGCGGAGGGCTTCAATCACATGACCGACCGGCTGGAGGATGCCAGGGATCAGGTCGTGCGGGCCGAGAAGCTTGCGAGCATCGGATACCTCGCGGCGGGGATCGCCCACGAAGTGGGAAACCCGTTGTCTGCCATTGGCAATTACCTGGACGCGCTCGAATCGAGGGGAGCGGACCCCGCGATTCTGGCCGCGCTGAACCGTGAGGCAAAGCGGATCGACACCATCGTGCGGGGACTGCTGGAGTATTCCCGTCCTGGATCGGAAGAGGCGAGAGAACTCGACGTCGCCGAGATCATGCAACAGGTCGTGGATCTGCTCAGTCAGCAAGGGGCGTTGAAGCGTATGGATCTCCGCCTCGAGGTGGAAAGCGCGCTTCCCTGTGTACGGGGGAAACGGCATGCACTAGAGCAGGTGATGGTCAATTTGATACTGAACGCTGCGGATGCCGCACCAAACGGGTCGATCTACGTCGGAGCATCGAAGCAGCGATACCGTACGCGTCCAAACGTCGAGAGTCGGCGGGACGATGCTGCGGGATTCACCGGCCCACGACTCGTGCTCGGGCGCCGACCGTGGCGACCCGAGGTCGCAGACGGGACGGCCGGGGTGATGATGTGGGTGGCTGATTCGGGCGCCGGAGTGCCGGAAGCCGAGCGCTCGCGGGTGTTCGACCCGTTCTTCACGACCAAGGAGCCGGGCAAGGGTACTGGGCTGGGGCTCGCAATCGTGCAGAGCACGGTCGATGAATTGGGTGGGGTGGTGTGGGTGGATGAGGCTCGAGAAGGTGGCGCGGCGTTCAAGATCTTTTTGCCGGAGGCTGCATGAGGATTTTGGTTGTAGACGATGATCTTGGGCTGCGTGACTCGCTGACGCTCATTCTCCAGGACGGCGGGCACGACGTCGTGGCGGAAGCCGATCCCAGGAATGGGCTGGAGCGCGCTATGGCGGACACGTTTGACGTCGTACTCAGTGACGTCCGTATGCCCGAGATGGATGGGCTCGAGTTCCTGCGACAATATCGGCAGCGGGGCGGTACCGCGCTCGTCGTCATGATGAGCGCGTACGGAGGCGAAGACGCAGCGCTGGCGGCGATGCAGGAGGGAGCGTACGACTACCTGCCGAAGCCCTTCCGGCGTGACGAAGTGTTACTGACGCTTCGGAAGGCGGAAGAACGCGAGCAGTTGAAAGGACGTGTCGCGAGCCTCGAAGCCGAACTCACGCGTGCCAAACATCGCGATATCGTCGCCGACTCCCCCGCCATGCGGCGGGTGATGGAACTCGCGACACTCGTCGCGCCGCACGATACGACCGTACTCATCACCGGCGAGAGCGGCACCGGCAAGGAAGTGGTGGCGCGGGCGATTCATCGCATGAGTCCGCGCCGTGAGGCGCCCTTCGTTGCCTTGAACTGCGGAGCGATTCCCGAAAATCTGCTGGAGTCGGAGCTGTTCGGTCACGTGCGCGGCGCGTTCACGGGGGCGTCGGCCAACAAGACGGGACTGATTGAGGACGCGAACGGTGGCACCATGCTGCTCGACGAGATCGGCGATCTCCCGCTCCCGCTGCAAGTCAAGCTGCTCCGCGTGCTCCA
>JBFIZG010000142.1:0-8102 GCA_041604955.1 Gemmatimonadales bacterium
GAGGCGCCGCCACCGGATTGGAGCACGGTGACGCCTGAGAGCTTGCCCTGCAACAGATCGCCCAACGTTGCCGTGGTGCTGGGTGGCTCGTCCGGGCAAGCGGTGGCGCCCTGAGTTTGCCCGTGGAGACCCGTCATCCCGCAGGCGCACGCCGTGCAAACGAGGAACGTCGTGCGGAGCAAGTTGCCGGAAGATGGAGTGACACCAGCCATGTGGCGCCCTCTCGCCGATGTTCAGGGCCAGAGAAGAGAGAACGGGATCACGCGGCCGACCGACACATCGGTTCCGCGAACCTCCTCGGCCTGGCGGGTTGACTACGTAAACGAAGTCGCCAGAACAGGTTCCTGTCAAGACCTTCTGGTCGGCCGACCTGACGTCATTGGCGTCGGCTATAGACTTCCAAGTCGTCGCGAAGCTCCCGAACGAGGGCTTCGTCGTCAGCCGAACGTGCCAAATCGAGTGCTTCCTCTGCGGTGGCGATCGCAAGCGCTGGGTTCAAGTCGGCGGCATAGACGGCGGCCAATTGCCGCAGGACGCGGGGGTTGCGACGGTGCGACAACGTGGCCGCCCGCTCGGCGATCAGCGTCGCCGCGACGAGGTCCCCAACGGACACGAGCGTCCGCGCCATCCCCATGTGAATGTCCAGATCGTTTGAGCGGAGCTTGAGTCCCTCGCGATACTGCTCCATGGCCTGCTCGAACAGCCCGCGAGCGGCGAGTTCTTCAGCGCGTTCGTACCGTGCGCGTGCGAGGTAGCTCACCTCTCTTACCTCGTCGTTCCAGGCGAGGTCACGCGTCAGGGTCTCGAGGTCGCCAGCGGTGCGTGGCAGCACCTGAAGTATCAGATCTGCCATCTCATCCGATGAATTCGACCCGTACACGACCCGGCGTGGCGGATCGTTGGGGTTCTGCGGATTGGCGCTGGAATTGTCGTACGTGTATCGCATCGTCACGGCCGTGCCTGCGGGGAGGGAGACCGGCGTCGCGTACCGATATTCGTCCTGCCAATTGAAATCCCAATCGATGATTCGGATGAGCCATTCGGTGCGTCCGTCAGGCGGTGTCGCGAACCCTTGAAGATCCTTGCCCAGGTAATGCGCGTGTGGATACACGCTCAACACGTCGACGGCCACCGGCAGCACATATTCGTCGCTCACGACATAGGCGGAGTCACCTGCAGGAATGTCGATGTCGAATGATTTGAGCATGATGAGTGCCGGCGCCCTGCTCGGGGCTTTGTCGCCAAAGTGAAAGCCGAGTCGTGGTCGAACGGTCGCGGGCCTCCCCGAGGGGCGAAGATGAAGCTGCAGCACCACGTCCGTCCCCGGCACCAAACGCCACGCCAAACCCTCCGGCCCTGCTGACGGGACTTTGCCGGGCGTCCACCCGAGAAAGAACCCATCCGGATTGTGGGCATCGCTTTCGAGATCCATGCCGTCGAAGCCGGGAGCCACGTCGACCGCGTCCAAGCGTCGCGACGACTCCGTGGTGTCGATCATCAGTCGGGCATGATGCACGATCCGGGGATCACCCGGTCGTATCTCGACGGACGTCACGTGATGAGCTTCTTCCACGGGGACTCGCGCCACCAGATTGCGATACAGATCGCCGCCCGCCGCGGGAACGGTGTACGCCGGAACGTCCACGATCAGATCCGGGGGGGCCAACGCCCATTCGTCACTCCACGCCGGCACCGGAGGGAGGTCCGCGGGATTCCCGCGAACGGCGCCTTCGGCCACCCACCGGCGGATAGTCGCAATCTCCGCGTCGCTCATCCGGCGTTCTCCGGTGAAGGTCCCGTGCCCAGGCTCGGGGAGCCACGGAGGCATCCGTCGCTCAGCCACGGCATCGGCGATCACGCCGGCGAGATCGCGAACCTCTTCGTACCGCAGCAGACTGAAGGGCGCGGACCCTCCCGGTCGATGACACGTTGCGCAGTGTGTAAAGAGCAGCGGCGCGACGTCCTTCGTGAACGTGATCTGATGAGTTCCGGGAGGAGGTCCGACCTGGGCAGCTGACGGACCGGCGCCACTGACCGCTGCTGCCGTGGCGAATACCCAGGACGCGATAGACCGGCTAGGCGACGAGGTCATGTGTGGAATAATAAAACCAGCGAGGCAACTCGCGGCGAATCCCGGCTACGCTCCGAAGGTTCTTCGCTGCGCTCGCCACTGGCACGGCCAGGGCGCATCTTTGTTACATGTGCGAGATCATCACTTGGGCCTCGACCACCAGGACGGGCCTTCGGTACTCACGGTGCCCGCGCCCGGGATCCACCCCCGCTATTCTCGCCCGTGCGTCACGTCGTGAAGCGGCGGTTCGAACATGACTCATCCCCTTTCGATCGGTGAGCGCGAATTCTTTCCCGGAATGGGCCGGATCGAATACGAGGGGCCGGAGTCCGACAACCCCCTCGCCTTCAAGCACTACGACGCGGATCGGGTGGTGGCCGGCAAGACCCTAAGGGACCACCTCCGCTTCTCGGTCGCGTACTGGCATTCATTCTGTGGGGCAGGGGACGACCCCTTCGGTGTCGGGACACGGACCCCGCCGTGGGCGGACAGCTCCGACCCGATGCAGCAGGCGCGGGACCGACTCGATGCGGCCTTCGAGTTCATCACGAAGTTGGGCGCGCCGTTTTACTGCTTTCACGACCGTGACCTGGCGCCTCCGGGCCGAACTGTCGAAGAATCGGCGGCGAACCTTGCTGAGATGGTAGAGCTGGCAAAGGCCAAGCAGGAAGCCTCTGGCGTCAGACTCCTGTGGGGAACCGCCAATCTGTTTTCGGACCCGCGTTACATGAATGGCGCCGCCACCAATCCGGATTTTCGGGTCGTGACACACGCCGCCGCGCAGGTGAAGGCCGCTATCGATGCCACCGTGACGCTCGGTGGAGCGAACTACGTGTTTTGGGGCGGACGGGAGGGCTACTTTACGCTGCTCAACACGGAGACGAAACGGGAACTCGATCACCTGGCCACGTTTCTCAGGAAGGCACGCGACTACGGGCGGGAGCGTGGCTTTACCGGCACGTTCTTGATCGAACCCAAGCCGATGGAGCCGACCAAGCACCAGTACGACTTCGACGTCGCGGCCGTGCTCGCCTTCCTGTACAAGCACGATCTCACGGACGATTTCAAGATCAACATCGAGAACAATCACGCGACGCTCGCGGGTCACACCTTCGCTCACGAAATCCAAATGGCCGCCGACGCCGGACTGCTCGGTAGCCTGGACGTGAACCAGGGCGATCCTCAGAGCGGATGGGATACCGACGAGTTCCTGCACGACATTCGGGACGCCGTCGAGATCATGTTGGTCTTGCTACGTCACGGTGGACTCGGAACCGGCGGGCTCAACTTCGACGCTAAAGTGCGTCGCAGCTCCACCGACCTCGAGGACCTGTTCATCGGCCACATCAACTCGATGGACACGCTGGCGCGCGGCCTCATGATCGCAAACGAAATCCTCGAGCACTCCGACTACAGCGTGATGAAGCGGGATCGGTACGCGACATTCGATGCGGGACCCGGCGCAACATTCGAGCGTGGCGAACTAACTCTGGAGCAACTCGCCGAGCTGGCACGCGAGGCTGGAGAGCCACCTCGCACCAGCGGCAAGCAGGAGTTGTACGAGAGCCTGCTGAACACCTTTTTGCGCTGATGCAGCGGAACCGTCACTGCGTAGGCCGTGCAGCCTGGGCACGCGCGGCCGCAACGCCGACGCTGTTCGACCTCAAAGATCCCAAATGACCGATCTGTTTGCCGGGCTCGACGTCTCGACGCAAAGCTGTAAGCTCGTCGTCATCGACGGGGTCGCAAATGAGGTCGTGCATGTAGACGCAGTGAACTACGACAGGGATCTACCCGAGTTCGGTACGCGAAATGGTGTGATCGCCGATGCCCCCGATGGGGTGTCCGAGGCAGACCCAACCATGTGGATCGCAGCGGTCGATCGTGTGTTCGAGGGCCTGAAGACGGCCACCGTCCCCCTCGAACAAATACGGAGCATCTCCGTGTCCGGCCAGCAACACGGGCTCGTCGCACTCGACGCTAGCGGTGAGCTGGCGCGCCCACGGAGCAAGCTGTGGAACGATTACTCGACCTCCGAGGAGTGCGAGATCCTGACTGAGTCGGTTGGCGGGCGCGATGCGATGATCGCGGAGGTGGGCAACACGCAGCGGCCAGGGTACACCGCCGCAAAGATCTTACACATGCGGCGCCACGAGCCCGAGCGCTACGAGGCGGCGGAAACGTTGTTCCTCGTCCACAACTATGTGAACGCGTATCTCACCGGTGGCGTCCGCGTCATGGAGCCGGGCGACACGTCCGGCATGGCGCTCTGGAACCCGCGGACCGGCCATTGGTCCGATGCGGTCATCGACGCGATCGATCCGGGACTTCGACAGAAGCTCCCCCCGGTACAACCTGCGGATCGGTCTATCGGCTCGGTATCGGCATCGTTGGTTGAGCGGTTCGGTTTCTCGAGCACGTGCACGGTGGATGCCGGTTCCGGGGACAACATGTACGGCGCAGTCGGCACCGGCAACGTCACACCCGGTATCGTGACCATCAGCCTGGGTACCAGTGGTACGGCGTACTCATATGTGGAAGATCCGTTCGTCGACCCCGAGGGCGAAATCGCGGCGTTCTGCGACAGCACCGGCCACTACCTTCCGCTGCTCTGCGTCTCGAATCTCGCAAACGGTTATGACGAGCTCCTGCGCGTTCACCGACTCTCGCACGAGGAGTTCGAAACCCTGGTTGGGGAAACACCGCCGGGAAACGACGGACGGGTTCTGATCCCGTGGTTCGCCGGGGAGCGCACGCCCGATCTCCCCGATGCCGCACCGTTGTATTTCGGATTCCAGCTCGACAGTCTGACGCCCAAAATCCTCTGTCGAGCCGTCTTGGAGGGACATGTACTCAATCTCTGGTCGGGGTTTCGGCGCATGCCCGTCACGGCCCGGGAGTTACGCGTCACCGGGGGCCTCGCCCGCTCCGATGCGTGGTGCCAGACCATCGCCGACGTGTTCGAGGTGGAGGTGGTCCCGGTAGAGGGCGAAGGGGCGGCGCTCGGGGCCGCCATTCACGCGGCGTGGGTGTGGCGCAAGGAACAGCAGCGCGACGACTGTAGTGTCGGTGATGTCGCGGCCCCGTTCATCGTGCTAGATGAACGCCGCCGCAAACGACCGAATCCGGAGAGCAGCTCGGCGTACCAGATTCAGAAACGACTCTTCGAAGCCGTGAGCCGGAGAATACGCGGTCTCGACGGCGAAGATCCATTCGTATTGAGGCTGCACGGGGGTTGATTCACGGCACCATGGGTGGGTGAATCTGTACCTTCTCGATTGCCGTGCCTTCCGCGTCAGCGCCTGCTTCGGGAGCAAAACCGGGAAGCCAGCGCAGGGTCTCTCACCGGGGTCTACGATCCTCAGAACGTCACCATTACCCGAGTTACTATTAGCGTGCGACGGACACCAGCGACTCGGGTGCCACAGAATCTGCGTCCAGGGTCTTCAACAACTCCACCTCGGCGTTCATCTCTTTGCTGAAGGACTCGGATTCCCCGATTCCGCGATTACGGTGGCGAGCGTTGGCGCGACGCTGTTCGAAGTGCAATCGGATGCGCTCCATGGATCGGAGGGCGCGCTGCACCTCGGTTTAATCCGGGGGATGGTGGGCGATCGGGAAGGAGCCATCGTGGACATCCAACGCGTTTTGTCGCGGCCGTCCGCCTTTCGACCCCAAATGCTCCGCCACGACTCGGTGTTTGCATCGATGCTGGAGGACCCGCGCTTGCGGCGATTCGTGGAAACACCCGGAGTGGTGCCGTAGGTCGACACTAGTTAGTCGGCGCCACACGTGCTCCAACCGGTGCGGGTTGAGCGACGGTCGTGTTTCGACAAAAAGAGACGCATCCACCTGTTCGTCACGGCGTTCATGGATAGCGGGGGTTGCCATGTGACGTCCCTTTGCCGTACGACGCCACGTTTCTGGATGCTAGCCCCGCGATGTCGCGGTTCCCGCTCACGCGGTGATTCCCGTCGCAATCATATAGCCGTAATCACCGGGTTGGACGAGGTTCCTCGTAAGGTGCGAAAGCACCATCACACCATCATCCGCCGGGTTGCGGAGTTCCTCGAGTACCTCGAACGAGTACGGACTCACGATCCGACCGAGCGGTGCATCGGCACCGATGGCGTCGCCCAGTGGTGGCGCAACCGTTTCGAGCCATCCCCCCGCTCCTGGCCTGACCGTCACGATGCTGTCGGCTACGACCTGTTCGGGTGGCGAATCGGGTGGGTCATTGAGGACCCCGACCAGCCGGAGGATGTTGGTCACACCACGAACACCCCGCTCGATGTACACCCGCTGATCGATCCCGCCGCCACCGAGTTCCACGACCACCGACGGGATCTCCCGGGCGGTCGTCACGGCCACGGACGTGCCCGAGAACATCGTTCCCACCTTCGTTGGATTGGCGCGGTACAGGATCCGGGAACCAAACCCGCGAGACAACTCTTCAGCGTTGTGGATGTAGACATAATCGACTGTCGGCCGGTCTCCGCCGGAATGGAGGTCGATGAACACATCAACCCGTTCCAGCAAGTGCTCGGTGATCGTGGCGGCCAGTCTTTCAGAAATCCAGCCGTCGCTGGTTCCGGGAAAGAGTCGATTCAGGTTGAGGTCGTCGATGGGGGAGTGGCGGCGGTTCGCTTGGAATGAGGGTGGGTTCGCGACCGGCAACAGCAGCAGCCTGCCGCGAAACGCACCTGGGGCAAACCGCTGAGCCACCTCGAACGCGATCTGTGCTCCCGTAGGCTCGTTCCCATGAATGGCGGCACACACGCCAACCGTGGGGCCGTCGCCCAACCGTCCGCTGATCTCATGGAGGCAAATACCCACGTCGGTTCCGTCCGCCAGCGTCGCGACAGGTAGACGATGAACCTCGGTCGCAGCCGTCACATCGTTCAACGCGATCTCCTCTCACTCATTGCCGAACCGCGTCCGACGGGTCCAACCAGTCGCGCAACCCGTCGCCGAATAAGTTGAACCCCAGAACGGTCACCATGATGAACACGCCAGGTACCGTCGATAGCCAGGCAGCCGATCGGAGAAAGCGCACACCGTAAGCAAGCGTCCATCCCCACGTCGGCGTTGGAGGCTGTACACCAAATCCCAAGAACGACAACCCGGACTCTGCGACGATCGCGGTTCCAACACCGAGCGTCACCAGCACGACGACTGGGCCGATCGCGTTCGGCAGCACTTCACGGATGAGAATGCGCAGGTCGGTCTGGCCGATGGCGCGCGCTGCCAACACGTATTCCCGTTTTGTTTCGACGGCAGCCAGCGATCGTACGACCCGAGCGTACTGTGTCCAGAACACGGCGATCAGTGCTACGCTCACGTTTGTGGGCCCCGGTCCCAATGCCGCGACGAGCGCGAGCGCGAGAATGATCGCCGGGAAGCCGAGGAAGAGATCGACAATCCGCATCAACACGAGATCGATCCATCCCCCGTAGTAGCCGGCGAGGAGTCCGACGGTCGTGCCGACCGCCGCCGCGATCCCCACCGAGACCAACCCGATGGCGAGTGACACTCGGGCGCCGTACGCGATTCGTGCCCAGAGGTCGCGTCCGAAGTTGTCTGTCCCGAGCCAATGACGACCGTCGGGTCCCGCGAGGCGATTCGTCATATCCATCTGGTGAGGGTCGTACGCCGTGACCGCGGGCGCAAAGATCGCCATGACGATGACTGCCCCGACAATGCCGGCGCCTATGACCAAGGACGGGTTCAGTCGCCGCTCGCGCATCACTGACTATCCAGTACGCAAACGGGGATCCACTCCCGCGTGAGTGAGATCGACCATGAGGTTGACGAGCGCGAACATCAGGGCGAACACCAGCACGGTGCCTTGGACGAGCGGGAGGTCCCGCTGCGATATCGCCGTCACGGTGAGCTGTCCGAGTCCTGGCCATCCAAAGATGCTCTCCGTCAGCACGGCGCCGCCGAGGAGCTCTCCAAACCGAAGCCCGATAATGCTGATGACCGGGAGCAGTGCGTTGCGCAGGGCGTGATGGGACACGATGCGCCACGC
>JBFIZG010000143.1:0-8099 GCA_041604955.1 Gemmatimonadales bacterium
ATGGGTGACTTAGCAACCGCGTATCTCGGCGATACTCCCGCATCGTCGTTTATCGCATCAGACGGAGCGTATGATTTCCTCGAGGTGCCAGCCGGTCCTCAAAACCTCCTCGCGTTCAAATCCATGGCCGGCGATCCCAGCATGAACGCCAAGGTGATCGTTCGCCGCGGGTTGGACATCGCCGACATGGGTGACGCCGGGCTGGTTGATTTCGATGGCACGGACGCCGCCGTCCCCGAAACGGGGTCCGTCACCGTTGCCGGGTTGGTGGGTGGGGAACTCACTGGTGGGTCGTTCAGCTTCGCCAGCGCCGGGAGTTGCCAGGTCGCTGCACTGCACGGCGTTTCAGGCGCCAGCTTCGATGTGCACGCACCTGCGGCCAGTCAACGCATCGGCAGCGACAGGCTGGTGACCGTTGTCAGTGCGGTTGACCCCATGCTGAGCGACCGTAGCAGGGGTGTGACGGATATTCGGAGCACGGTGGGCGGCTTTACGATCACGCTCCCACCTGAAATGCCGGCGCCGACGGTTGCTCCGCTCGTCGGTGGCAACTATCTGCGGCTGGAAGGCATGACGGACCTAGCAGCCGAGTACTCGGGGTATGCGCTGTTCGCATACGCCAACACCGACAGCGACCGAGCCGTTAGTTTGTCGGCGACCGCAGGATACCTCGAGTCTTTGACGGCGACATTGGGCCTGGACGACTTCACCGGCGTGTCCGGCTGGATGGATGATTATGCGCCAGCCACCACGGACATGGCGGAATGGTCCTTCATCGGATATGGAGGCGGTTTCCTCGATGACGAGTGCACCGCCACCTCATACGGAACGGCTTCTCGGATCGGCATGTTCCCGTAGACCGGACCCACGTCCCTGAGGTTGGAAGGGTCGGCGGAACGTTGCCGGCCCTTTCCTGTATAGGAGTCCATGCTACCGCGTGCCCGTCTGCTTCGCCGAGCGACGGCAATGATGTTACGTTGTACACGATGATGATCGCGCGCCGCGTATTCTCGGCAATCGTGGTCGCAGCCCTTTTGGGTTGGGCGTCACCCGCTTCAGCGCAAGGGCGCGGCTGGCGGCGCGTCCCTCCACGCTTTCCAGACGCCGAAGTCCTGGCCGACCGGCGCTTCGTCTTCAGCCGTGTGCTCTACACCAGCGTGCGGCGAGAACGCGGCGGTCAAGGATGGTTTACCGACTATCCGGACGCCGACCGGAATCTCATGGAGCGGCTGGGCGAGTTCACGATGACGGCGGTGAGCCGGGACGCGCATGGCGAGCCCAACCACGTGGTCGTGCAGTTGACCGACGACGCCATGTTCTCCTTTCCGTTCCTGTTCATGTCGGATGTCGGCACCATCGGATTCAACGACGAAGAAGCGCGTCGCCTACGTGAGTTTTTGCTCAAGGGCGGGTTCTTATACGTCGACGATTTTTGGGGATCGTACGCGTGGGACCACTGGGAATCCGAGATCCGCAAGGTGCTCCCGCGGTCGGAGTATCCCATCTTCGAAATCGAGCCCGACCACCCTCTCCGTCACACTCTGTACAGCGTCACTGAGATCCCGCAAATCCCCTCGATTCAGCACTGGCGGCGGAGCGGCGGCGCTGGAACGTCCGAACGCGGCATGGATTCGGCCGTCCCCCGCTTGCTTGCCATTGCCGACCCGGGGGGCCGGATCATCGTCTTGATGTCGCACAACACCGACATCGCCGACGGCTGGGAGCGCGAGGGAGAAGAGTTGGAGTTTTTCGAGCGGTTCTCGTTCGATTCTTATGCCCTCGCGTTCAATATCGTGCTGTATGCGCTGTCACACTGACTCGAGGATTCGTGCTTCCGGAATCAGCAGCTGAAGGCCTCAATTCACTGTTGCAGTAACATCGTATCCGCACGATTCGTAGACCGACTGATACCGCTCCAACATCTTCGCCAAACAGAAATCACGCTGACCAGCGGCTTCGCTCGCGCCCATCTGGTAGCGGTCGTAATCTGTCATGAGACTGTCCAGCGCAGCCTCCACCGCTTCAGTCGAAATCTCTGGCACCACCACGCCACACCCGCGCTCTCTGACGTAATCGGCCATCGCTATCGGCTCGCTCACGAGTACTGGTTTGCCGGCGGCTAACGACTCGATCAACGAATGTGGATATTCTTTGATGAGATGAGGGTGTTCGGCGAGCACGACGGTGGCGTGCACTCGCCCGAGAATAGCATTCACGTCGGCTCGCTCACGCACGACCTCGACACGGTCGTGCAGATCATACGTCGTCAGCCGCGCATCCAGCTTCCGTTCCAACACACCCCGCCATAACAATACGAGCCGAACCCTCGGTTGGCGCGCCACGGCAGCAAAGAGGGCGTCGAATCCCTTCGTGACGAACTGATCGGAAACCCAAGGCGCCGAACCCGCCAGCACCACGAACTGGGATTGGCGTGAGACGGATTGATGTGAAAAACGACTGATGTCGACTCCGGGTGGAATCACCGCGACGTTGTGAAACCCCCATTCTTTCAAGATCGAGGAGTTTCTGCGGCTCGCCACGACGATCGCATCGATCGAGCGGCGAACTCCCGTTGCCGGCTTCTCCCCTTCCCCCATGCCGGCGGCCACCGTGTACACAATGGGCCGCTGGAGCATGCGGAAGACGGCGTAGTGCTTCAGTCCCCCGCCAAAGACGTGATGCAACTGGACCCGCCGGTCCATCCGCAGAAGATGCGGCAGGAGTTGAACGCCGGCAAGCGACTCGAACCGCACGACAATTCCCTGACGCCGGAACGGACACAGTCGTACGTGGCTGCCGTGAAACCGGTGTTCCAACGCAGACACTTCCTGGCCCACCGCATCGGTTCCGGGAATGCGGGGCGCTGCGTCGGTCATGTGATAGAGAACCGTCATCACGCGGCGCGTCGGGGACGTTGCAATACCACTTGGCGAAGTGGCGGATCGCGGAGACCATCCAGCAGTCGGTCTGAAAGTTCCGCGTCGGTGATACGCTGACTCCGGCGATGTCTCCGTCGCTCGCGCACGACATGAGGCACTTCGAGCAAGAACATCAAGTACCCGGCAAGTGACTGAAGTGGGCGCCCGTGGGCGAGCAGGAAGTAAAGTTGCCCGTACGCGAGTTTCAGGCTATGCGCAAACAAAAGCCGCGTCGGCATGTTTTTCAAGAACAGCAGCAATCGGTTGCGCGTCACGAGACGGACGTAGCGGCGTCCTGGGATTGCACTCCCTTGGCCATGGTGCAGCACTTCGGCGGTTGGCACGTACTCGCAGCGAAACCCTCGCAATTGGCCTCGCAGACCGACGTCTACGTCTTCCAGGTACGCCCAAAACCGTTCATCGAACAAGCCGACGTCTTCCAAGAACTGTCTGCGGTACAGTGCGGCGCCCGCACAGGCAGAAAAGACCTCCACGGGTGTCTCGTACTCTGCCGCTCGGTCGCCGTGCCCCCGCTTGTACGCACCACCCTGCCAGCTCAGCAGATCGCCGGCGTCGTCCACCAGTTCCGGGTTCTCCATCCGCAGCATCTTGGACGCGACGCTCCCGACACTCGGTGGCGACCGCTCGATTGCGTCCATCAACGCATCGAGCCACAACGTGCGCGGCACCGTGTCGTTGTTGAGCAACGCCACGTATGGGCTGTGGCTCGCCCGAATGCCGGCATTGGCGGCCGCCGCAAAGCCGACATTGTGACGAAGCCGGATGATTTTGACTTGGGGAAAGGCGTGACGCGTGTAGTCGACCGAACCGTCCGTTGACCCGTTGTCGACCAGAATGACATCGAAGTCCTGGAACGTTTGCGCCGCCAACCCATCGAGACATCCGGGAAGCCATCGAATCCCATTCCAGTTCGGAATGACGACTGTCACCTTAGCCATGCTGGACGCGTGCATGCTGATTCCCGAACCGACCCGTGATGCCATCCAAGAAAGCGAGCCAGTAGCACCGTGCGGCGTTCAACTGGCCTCGCCTGAGATGGCGAAACACGATGCGAACGCATCGCGCACTCCACAGCAGCAGATACCAACGACTCGCATGCTTCCGGACAAACAGAAACCTGTTGCGTATGCTGTAATACGCGTACAGCGAGTCGCGGAGGGCGCCGGCTGCGTCGCGGTGATCCGCGATCGCAGAAGGCACAACCAGCGCTTCCCAACCCTTTACCCTAGCGCGTTCGCAGAGATCGGCCATTTCACCACTGAAGAAGTAGTTTTCGTCAAATGGCTCGACACTGTCCAGCATGGCGCTGCGCACGAGGGCTGCGGTACCCGGGACATAGTCAACGGCAATGAACGGGGGATGCACGTCGGGGAGGCGATCGCTGACGATGTGCGTGTCGTAGTCACCGGCAATGTTCCGCCCGCCAAGCGAGTAGTATGTCCGATCGCCGTCGCGTTGACGAATGAACGGGCCGACGATGCCGGCGGCAGGGCGCTTTTCAAGAACCGCCAACAGGGTCGCCACATCATCTTCTCGGATTGACGCGTCGTTATTCAACAAGAGTATCGCGTCCGCCCCTTGGCGCCGCGCCGCTGCGATCGCCAGATTGTTGCCCCCACCAAAGCCGCGATTGGTCTCGCTTCGTATCAGCCGTGCCGCCGGACAATGCTCCGCGATGCCGGCGGCGCTCCCGTCCTGCGAACCGTTATCGACTACCCAAATGTGGGGATGCAGGTTACGCCAGGTCGATACGTTCCGAACACACGATACCGTGTCGTCGGCACTGTTCCAGTTCAAAATGGCGACTGCGAGCTTCACGACCTGCTGGGCTTCTGCGCCAAAATGACGTCCTGCCCTCCAACGTCACCCACCCGACCGCTCCAGTCTCCATAGTGAATGGGCAGCATCAATGGGAGTCCCGAGTGTTGGTGGAGTTTCTTGATGTACGACTCTTCATACGCGATCGCGGCTTCCGGATCGTCTTCGGTCATGACACCGTATCTGCCGTCGATGCAGGAGAAGTTGAAATCGGATCGGCTCATGTGCTGCTTCGAGGTGTCGTTCAGCACGAAGTACGAGATGAAGCAGCGGCCACCCGGCTTCAGTACCCTTCCCATTTCCGAGAGATATCGGGCGACCGCTTCCGGGAGCAGGTGGGTAAAGACTGATGTCGCAAAGACGAAATCGAACGTCTCGTCCTCGTATGGAAAGGTGAACTCGTGAGCTGGGACGACGCCTTGTTTGTTGTAGTGCCGGTTGTACACATTGACGTGCTGAAAGGCGAAGTTGGGGAATTGTTTACCGATCTTGCGGTTGCACCATCGCGGTCCCTTGGCGACGACGTCAAAACCCTCGTATCGCGCTCCCGCGTTCAGGAACGACGTGAAGTGCACCGCCACTCGGCCGATACCGCACCCAACGTCTAAGACGTGCTGATTCGGCGTCACTCCGCCTAGTCGCCGGATGTTATTGAAGTACCCGCTGCCGATACTCGCGAAGTCCGGGAAGCCGACGTAGTTGAAGAACTGCGGAGGTTGGACGCTCGTGCGCACATAGCAGTAATACCAGAAGAGCAGATCGGCGAGGACTGGGACCCGCCCCACCATGCGGGAAAGCCGCACCAAGTATCCGGCGCCGGGGTGCCTACGGGGACAGCTCACTTCGGTGGGACTCGTCTCTTGGTGAGACCGGCCATTCCCGCCCGTCATGGCCGCCTGCCATCGGTGTCGTCGTCCCGCCGTATCACACCCAACCACGCCGCACCCTGTGAGTGGTCCAAGTCCACGGCAAGTTCATCGACGTGTTCGAAGCCACTGTCGGCAAACATGCGGCACAGATCGGCCGGGTACGGCCAAAACGACTTCGGCGAGAGCCCTGCCAGGGGCGTGCGTGGCTCGCGATACCACTTTCCACGGTACTCGGCCTCACCAGTGCGGAGTATCGCCACCTTGCCACGGGGGTAGTCGTCTGTCGCGACATGCGTCCAGATGAGGGCGACCGGAGTCAGTTCCGACAACTGTGCGAGCAGCCGCGCCGGATTCGGGAGATGATAGAGCACGCCGGAGACCAGCGCGATATCAAATACGCCGTACCGCGCCATGGACACGTTCGAGATGTCATCCAGAACAAACGTCGCTGCATCGAGCGACAGCGCGTTCTTGACCACGCAGCACTTAATGAAATTGTCTCGGCGTCCCTCGACGCTCACGACCTGCCTTGCCTGGTATCGGCACAGCGTGGCCGTGTGCGCGCCTTCCAGCGGACCGAGCTCAAGGATTCGCTTTCCCTCAACCTGTACTCCCGTGCTCAGCCATCGCTCGAAGCGCGCGTCACGCATCAGGTCCAGCTCTCCGCCTACCGTCCGCCCGTTGATGTGAAACCGGGTCACCCAGTCGGACGCCACCCCGAACGCCGGTACGTGCAGCGCTTCCGAAAACGTGTTTGTGCCCTGAGGCGTTAGCCAATCCCGATTGGGTTCCTCGCGCTGCGGCAGGGCGCTGCTCATGCGTTCCCCAATCCTGCGCTCATCTCACGCAACTTGCTCGAGCTCCTGGCGGCCGAGTCGCGATGATACACGGGGAGGGCAGGCCAACCGGATGTCCGTGGAATCCAAGGAGAGATTGGGATTGAAATAGGGATCCTCGTATCGATCGGTTCGCCAGGTCCGCTGCATGAAAGTGAATTCACGTTGAAACCGGTCTGCCGTGACCGGCGTTCGATCGGACCCACGGCTCGCTGATTCATGATGGATCAACGTTGCAAATGGGGTCCACACAATGAGGTATCCGAGCTTTCGTGCCTTGAGACAAAAGTCGATGTCGTTGAACGCAATTTGCAGATGGCGTGCGTCGAAGCCTCCCACTTCATCGAACACTCGTCGTTTCACGAGCATGCAGGCTCCAGTCACCGCCGACACGTCCTGTGCGAGTTGCGTCCGACCCTTGTACCCCAGATCGTGCTTGTGCCAGCCCTTGAAGACATGACCCGCAACGCCACCCACCCCGATTCTCACACCAGCGTGTTGAATTCTGTCATCCGGGAACAACAGCCGGGCGCCGACGACACCCACGTTCTCCCGACACCCATGCGACACCATTTCCGTCAACCACGTGTCGTCGATCATCTCGACGTCGTTGTTCATGAACAGCAGATACGCGCCGCCGGCGGTACGAGCGCCCTTGTTGGCCAGTTTGGAGAAGTTGAAGGGACCCGGCGAGCGGATGACCGTGGTTCCGCCGGTGCTCTCCAAGTGCCGGAGATATCGCACGGACGCCGGCTCAGTACTCCCGTTGTCCACCACGATCAGTTCCACGTTCGGATAGTCGGTGTGTTGACGCAGTCCAGTAACGCATGTCTGAAGGAGTCGATGTCGGTCGCGCGTTGCGACGATAACCGACACGAGCCCTGGATCGTTCACGGTCCACCTGACGCGGTGGTGCTGGCATCCCGCAACCGGCAGGACCTCGACGTCCTTTCCGGTTCGGCGAAAGTGATCCCGAAGCGCCCTGCGGCTAGCCTCAACGGCATAGCGCTTGGCGTTGGGATCGGCGGCGGTGCTCGTGACGCTGGCTCGCCAGTGATACAGGATCTTGGGGATGTGACGAATGTTCTGTGACGGAATCGTTTCAATGAACCGGAGGACGAGATCGTAATCCTGGCTGCCTTCGTACCCCTTCCGGAAGCCACCGAGGCGGCGGACCACCGCCGTGCGATAGACCCCGAAGTGATTGACGTAGTTTTGGCCGTACAACAGGTCCAAGTTCCAGTCGCTCTTGAAGTACGGCTCGAAACGGGCGCCCTGGGCGTCGATCTTGTCTTCGTCGGAGTAAATCAGGTCGACCGACGGATGGTCGGTCAACGTCCACGCGACTTCGAGCAGGGCGTTCACCGCCAGCACGTCGTCGTGGTCCAGGAGCCCGACGAACTCACCCGTCGCCAGCGCCAACGCCGTATTCGACGCCTCGGAGATGTGGCCGCGGTGTTCTCGAAAGGCCACCTTGATGCGCCTGTCTTCGTCTGCAAGCCCAGCCAGGTACGCCCGCAATTCGAGGTCGGAAGAACAGTCGTCGGCAATGCACAATTCCCAGTTCGTATACACCTGGTCGAGCACGGACTGAATGGTCTGTCGGAAGACTTCGAGTGGAGCGTTGTAGACGGGAA
>JBFIZG010000144.1:0-8045 GCA_041604955.1 Gemmatimonadales bacterium
CATCGTGGCGCTCACGGCTGACGAAGAGGGTGGACCCGTTAACGGTGTGTCCTATCTCATTGCCCAACATAGTGACCTGATCGACGCGGAGTTCGCGCTCAACGAGGGCGGCGGCGGGATGGAAAAAGACGGTCGCAAGATCAGTAACAACGTGCAGCTCTCGGAAAAGAAGTACCTCTCTTTCACGTTCGAGGCGACGAACCCGGGCGGGCACTCGTCGCTGCCGGTCCGGAAAAACGCCATCTACGATTTGGCGGGCGCGTTGCTTGCCGTGCAGAGCTACGAGATGCCGGTCATGCTAAACGAAGTGACCGTGGCGTTCTTCTCGGCGACGGCGAAGATCGTCGGAGGCCGGATGGGTGCAGCCATGACGCGGGTGATCGCGGATCCGGAGAACAAACGCGCCGTGAGCATCGTCTCCGAAGAGTCGGCGTACAACGCCAGGCTCCGAACCACCTGCGTGGCAACGCTACTCGAGGGCGGACACGCACCGAACGCTTTACCGCAAGCCGCGCGCGCTACCGTAAACTGCCGGCTCCTTCCCGATCACGATGCCAGCGACGTCCACCAGCGACTGCAAACGTTGGCCGAACCGTATGACGTGACGGTCAGCATGCAAGGCCGCGCGCGCAACAGCCCGGCGTCACCCCTCAACGATGCCATCATGGGGCCGATCGAGATGGTCACAGAACAGATGTGGCCTGGCGTGCCGGTCGTACCGGTCATGCTGACCGGCGCGACGGACGGGTACCGACTTCGGCTCGCAGGAATCCCCACGTACGGCGTGTCCGGTCTGTTCGGCGACATGGACGACGTACGGGCGCACGGCCGGGACGAACGGATCAAGATCCAGAATTTCCATGAGGGACAGGAGTTTCTGTATCGATTGGTTAAGCTGTTGGCTTCGGGGCCCGTACCGTGAACGTTTCAACGTTCAACGTTCAACGTTCAGCGTCCAACATCCAACGTTCAACGTTCAACGTTCAACATCCAACATCCAACATCCAACATCGAACGCCCAACATCCAACATCGAACATCCCGTCCCACCGCATCCCCTTTGCTCCGGCTAAGACACCGGTGCGAGGACTAGCACTCCCCGATCACAGGTGCGACGCCAAGCCTTACAGTCAGATCAGATCTGCAATCACTATTCTGCAATCTGCAATCGCTGTTCTCCGTCTATCCGCCAGTAAAGTCCGTGGCCTCGTTGGTGGGATCGAGCACGTCCAGCCCCAGGCGTTGCAACTCACGATTCACCCGCCGAAGATCGGTCGCCCATATTTGAGCCAACCGGTCGGTGTAACGTTTCAGCTCGCTGACCATGATCTGAAAAATCTCTTCCATATTGTTTCCCGGCCTCCCATCACCGCGTTCCGACATGGAAAGCAAGTTTGCCAGGCGGTTGTTCACCTTGATCGGGAAGTTGAGCGGGTCTTGATTACTGCGGTTCTTGACCTGGTAAATGCTGCCTTCCACTGCCGATGCGTTGTCGACGAGTCGCGCTGCGGCGGCCGCGAGACGCGCGTCGTCAGATTGTTGCAGCCGGTCTTCTACTTGGGCTTTCACGCGCCGAATCGCAATCACGGCGTTATTCGCTTCGTTCACCTTGTCACGGATACGACGGCCGAACACGTACTGCGCCTGCAGGTCGGCATCCGTTACGTCGGTAATCCACGGATGGCGTCGCACGTCAACCTGGGTCGTCGCCGTTTGGCCGTGTGCCGTAAGACGCACGGTGTACGTGCCTGGCGGCACCACGGGCGCCATGGTGCGAACTCCCCAGAGAATCATGCCTGGGAACGTGACGGCCGGATCGGTACGCAGGTCCCACTGAATGAAGTTGAGTCCCTTGTTTGCGGGCAACGCGGGCCCGGCCCAACGGTCACGCTCCTCTGCCGAGTCTGCTGGCGTGTACGTGCGAAGTACCTGGCCAGAGGCATCGAGAATCTCGAGGCGCACGTCCTCAGTGGAATCTGCGAGCCACCACGACAGCGCTACGCCGTTGGCCGACCGATACGCAACGGGCGGGTCGAAGAGCTTCGCGCTCGCCATCGTCATGTTGGAAGTCGCCTGCCGGATGGGCGCCACGTTATCGAGCACCCAGAACCCGCGTCCATGCGTACCAATCACCAGCTCGTTGTGCTCGACAATGAGGTCGATGACCGGAATGTCCGGGAAGCTGGGGTTCAGCTCCTGCCAGTTCGAACCGTCGTCGTACGACAAGTAGACCCCGTGCTGGGTCGCGGCATACAGCAGTCCTTCCCGATTCGGGTCTTCACGGACCGCGTGCACATACGCGTCCTCCCGGATGCCGTTCACGATCTTCGTCCATGTTTGGCCGTAGTCACTGGTTCTCCAGGCGTACGGAGCAAAGTCGTCCAGCAGTGGTCGCCGAACGGAGACGTACGCCTTGCCCGCGTGGAAGGCCGAGGCATCGATTTGGCTCACGCGCCCAAAATCCGGCATGTCGGCCGGCGTGACGTTGGTCCAGGTGTCACCACCGTCTCTGGTAACGTGCACGAGCCCGTCATCCGAACCGGTCCAGATGACATGCGCACTGACCTTCCCGGGCCCGACCGAGAATATCGTGGCGTAGACTTCCGGCCCGTTCATGTCACCGGTGATGGGACCACCCGAATGCCCAAGCGTCATCGGATCCGCGCGGGTGAGGTCACCGCTCAACGCCGTCCAACTCTCCCCACCATCCGTGGTTCGCCACAGTCGGTTGGAAGACGTGTACAACACGTTGGGATCGAGCGGCGAGAAGACGATCGGAAACGTCCACTGCCACCGCTCCACCATGTCCTTGGCCGGTTCACCGGAATAGAACCATGGATAGGGGTTCACTTCACGGGACGTGCCTAGGCGACGGTTGTACTTGTCCAGGTACCGACCGTTGTTCGTGCCCGAGAAGAAGACATCGATGTCTTTGGGATCGGGCGCGATGTATCCGGGTTCGCCGCCACCCGCCCGATAGGCCACGTTCATCGATCCCTCGGTCACACTCCGCGGCGGGCGGCCACGCCGGAACCCTCCACTCCCAAATCCCAACCGACTCGCGTTCCAATCGGACGGCAAGCAGAGTGTGCTGTTGTCCTGTTGCGACCCGCACACGTGGAACGGAACATGCGCCGTGGTGATGGCGTGGTAAAACTGCGCCGTGGAAAACTCCTGATCGGTCCATCGATCGCCAGTCATGAAACTCACGGCGCCGCCGCCGTCGTTTGCAACTACCAAGTGCGTTGGGTCGTCCGGGTCGATCCACAAATCGTGGAAGTCCCCGTGCGTCCCGTTGTTGATCACTTCGGTGCTGTCGCCGCCGTTGGTCGACCGAAACAACGATGTGTTTTGCAGATAGACCACGTCTTCGTCGTGGTGATCCGCAAACACGTGGGTATAGTAGAAGGCTCGCTGACGGATGGCTCGGTTGTCATTGACCAGCTCCCATGTGGCGCCGGCGTCATCGCTCCGAAACAGCCCGCCATTGTCGTTCTCGAACAGGGCGTACAGTCGGTTGGAATTGGCACTCGAGACTGCAACGCCAATTCGACCCACGAGTCCTTCCTGTGGCATGCCAGGATTGCGAGTGATCTCCGTCCATGTCTCTCCGCCGTCCGTACTCTTGAACATCCCGCTCCCGGGACCGCCGGAGGACATGGTGTACTCCTTCCGGAAGGCCTGCCAGAGCGACGCGTACAGTACGTTCGGGTTGTTGCGGTCGATCGCGATGTCGATGGCGCCGGTTTCGTCATTCCGGTAGAGCACGCGACGCCAGGTGTCGCCACCGTCGGTGCTCTTGAACACCCCGCGCTCCTCGCTCGGCGCACTGTATTTGCCGAACGAGGCAACGAAGATGATGTCGGGGTTGGTGGGGTGAATTCGGATCTTGGAGATCCCGTGCGACCGCGGGAAACCAATGTGTTCCCAGGTTTCCCCGGCATCCCGGCTCCGGTACACGCCATCACCCGGCATGATGTTACCGCGAATACAGGTCTCACCGGTGCCGATGAACACGAGGTCCGGGTTTGTTTCGCTCACGGCGACCGCGCCAACGGACGCCGATGTGATTTTGAAGTCTGTGACCGGCTCCCAGTTCTCACCGCCGTCGGTCGTCTTCCAGAGCCCACCTCCGGTGGCGCCGAAGTAGGCCTCCATTGGCCGGCCTTTGACGCCCGAAACGGCGATCGATCGGCCGCCCCGGTCGGGACCCAGGTTTCGCCACTTGTATCCGGCGAGGAACGCCGAGTCGAGGACCACGGCTGTGGTGCTCGATTGCGCCACCACGGTCGGCGGCAAAAGAAACATCCCGGACACGGCAAACAGCGCGGCAATCTGTAGCAGACGAGTGAAGTTCATAGGGCTGGTCTCACGTATGGGTTGAGCGGCAACTCGACGCGATGAATCGCACGTTTCGCTCGTGAGGTGCGGTGTAAGGTCCGACTCCCAACGAGGATGTCACTAAGATGCAATGAGTGGCGAGCAAGCGCGAGCCAAAGGCGGGGCGAGACCAACCACGTGTTGCCAACGGCTTGCGCTACGGCGTCAACCCGAGTTTGACCAACAATGCATTGAACCGCGGATCTTCACGGAGCGCATCGGCGGTTTGATCGGCGAGCAGGCCCCCGAGCGTTCCGGGTGCCTCGAGATAGGCCCGGTCGAGATACTGGAACGCCCGGTCGAAGTCTCCCAGCTCCCCGTAGACGAGCGCAATTTCCTTCAACATGGCGCCTTCCTCCGGAACATCCCGCAACTGCTCGATCGCTCGATCGTGGTGTCCGGCGCGCGCAAGGCCCCAGGCGAGCCCCATGGTGTTGTAGAGGTCATCGGGGCCGTACTGCTGCGCCTTCTCGAACGCAGCAATTGACGCTTCGAGGTCACCCTTCATGGCATACGAGTAGCCAAGATTGTAATAGGCGTAAGAATCGTTGGGCTGGAGGTCGATGATCTTCCTGGACTCGGCGATCGTCCGATCGTATCTGCCCGCAAAGAAGAACGCATCCGCCAAGTTCGTCCGGTTGGCGATTGAGAGCGGATCCAATTCCACTGCGCGCTGCGTCTCCCGAATCCCCTCATCATACCGACGCAGCGAGGTGAGTAAACGACCGTAACGAGCGCGGGCAAACGCAAAGCTGGGATTGAGCTCGATCGCCCGTTGGTATTCTCGCTCGGCGTCCTCCAGACGAAGCTGGGCGTGAAACAGCGTTCCACGCGCTGCATGCGCCTCCGGAAGATCAGGATCGAGTTCGAGTGCCTTGTCGATCGCACTCTGAGCCAACGGAAGTGCCTCTGATTCCGCAAAATGGCCGCCGTTCCACAACTGTAGATAGGTCTCAGCCAGCGCGGCGTGCGCGGGGGCGTATTCCGAATCCGCCGCCACGGCCTGCTCGAGGAGTCCCGCCGCCCGCTCCAGCCCTTCCCGAGCCAAGTACGAGTTGTTGTACAGGTAACGCCCGCGATTAAACAGATCGTACGCTTCGAGACTCTCCGTCTGATGCTTCTCAATCTGCCGCGCCACGTTGGATGCAAGCCGCGCCTGCAGCGCATCGGCGATTTTTCGAGCTACGTCGCTTTGGATCGCAAAGATATTCGCGGGAGTCAGCTCTTGGTCATAGCTGTCCGCCCAAAGGTGCTCGTCCGTTTCCGCATCGATCAGCTGGGCCGTGATACGGACCCGCGTGCCGGCGCGCTGGACACCGCCTTCCAGTACGGTGCCGACGCCGAGTTCCTCGCCGATTTCACGGATCGTCTTCTGCGAGTTCTGGTACTGCATCACCGACGTGCGCGAAATCACCTTGAGGTCGCTGATCTTCGAGAGCTGGGTCAAAATGTCGTCGTGCACGCCCTCGGCAAAAAACTCGCTCCCTTCCTCGCTGCTCCGGTTCGCGAACGGAAGCACGGCTATCGAGCGACGTTCATCCAGAGCAGCCTCGACTGCCTGCCCACTCGTCACGCCACCAGACACCATCCACCCCGCAGCCACGACTCCCCACAGGGCGAACGCGAGGACGCCTCCACCGATCGCATTGCGCCATGTGAACCATCGGGCCACTCCACCTGCCTGCTCGGTACCGCGTGACGCCCGCCGTCGCTCATGGTGTCCCGTCAACATTATGACCGGCAACCCGATCAAGAGCAGCGCCACCGCCAGGGCAAACAACCATTCCGGCAACCCCACCTGCCGCATGATCACCCAGATGAGCGCCAACACGCCAGCCGCCGCGACGCCGAACAACGCCCCCACCCGAAATTGCGGCGGCGCCGCTTGGGTACCCATCAGGAGGCTCTCGAATCGTGCCTGCAATTCCTCGGCGGTTTGCCAACGATCTGCCGGTCGCTTCTCCAAACATTTCATTACGACGTCCGCCAACGTCGCTGGCACCGCTGCCCGACGCTGCGTGACCAACTCCGGCGGTTGTGACATGTGCGCCGCAAGTACCTGCTGTGCGGTTCCCGCAACAAAGGGCGGCTGTCCTGCCAGCATCTCATACGCCATCACGCCGACGGCGTAGATGTCAGCCCGATGATCAATGTGCGGATCCGCCGCCGCCTGTTCCGGCGCCATGTACGCCGGGGTCCCCAACGCCATTCCCGCCGTCGTCAACGATCCGTCTACGGCCGCGGCGCTCACGGCCTTCGCGACCCCAAAGTCCATCACCAACGCGTGGCGCCCCGACAACATGACATTGTCCGGTTTGATGTCCCGATGCACCACGCCTTGCCCGTGCGCATATGCCAGCGCGTCGGCCACGTCCTTCAAGATCTCCGCCGCCTCGCCTACCGGGAGCTCTACCTCGCGGGCCAGCCGCTCACGCAGCGATTCGCCGTCCACATACGGCATCACGTAGTAGAGCAATCCGTCGGCTTCTCCGGAGTCCAACAGTGGCAGGATGTGGGGATGGCTGAGGCCGGCCGCAATCTCGATCTCTCTCAAGAATCGCTCCGCACCCAACGTCTCAGCCAACTCCGAATTCAAGACCTTGACCGCCACCTGCCTCCGATGCTTGACGTCTTCGGCGAGATACACGACGGCCATGCCACCGGCGCCAAGTTCGCGCTCTATGGTGTAACGGCCGACCAAGGCCGAATTGAGCCGTTCGAATGCGTCCTTCATGGCAGTTTTAGGGCATCCAAGCGCTGCTGCGCCGTCTGTCGGCGAAACGGACGATCCCGGAAATGGGCAGCGAAGGGCCATTGCTTGTCGTTAGGGGGATGGCCAACGCTGTTGTAGTCCGACGTGCAGCCATAAAGCTGTCGCATCACGGCAACTTCCGCTACTGGCTTCAGCAGTGACGCCTCGACCGACCCATGCCCAAAGATGTCAGGCACACAGCAGCCAGGCGTCACTGCCACTCCAAACGCGGCAACACATCAGTCTGTTTTTCGCACATCGAATCAATGAGGTCCACTGCGGCACGATAGGACACCGTTGTGGGATCCAACAAGAGCGCCTGGAGCAGCGCGTCACGCGATTCGTGCTCGAACGCCTCCACCAACAGCCGGTGAATGCTGATTTGCGTGTTGAGGAGGGCGGCCGCAAGCTCCGGCAATGGCTTCATGCGTCGTGGATGGAGGCCGTCCGCATCAACCGCGGCGGGAACCTCGACGACGGCATCCTCGGCGAGATTGGGAATGGCACCCCTATTGGGAACGTTGACCGCCGCTACCTCGTGCCGGCATCCGCAGAACAGCCCCTCTATAATAGGAACAGTGACCTCCCCAGATGCCTCGAGCGGCGCTGCGGGATCGAGTTGGTGACGGGGATTGGTGTGAAGCCGCGGGAGAGGTCCGGCGGGAAACAGCGGGACCTCGTGGGGACGCTCGGCCAGGTTGTAGATCCACGTGGGCATCTCGCCGCCTTCCCACGGTCGGCCGTCTCGCGGATCGTGGAAGAACTGCATCGCCGCACTTGCCAGATATTCCTCGGCCCACCGGACGTATTCGCCGATGTGGTTGGTGCCGGGGGACGGATACAGGCCGACGACGCGAAACAGGACCCGCGAGAGAGCGATGTGGTCCCATTCGGCCAGCCAGTGCGCCTGTCGC
>JBFIZG010000145.1:0-8044 GCA_041604955.1 Gemmatimonadales bacterium
CTGGACGAGATGGTTCCTTGGCTCGAGGGACGCGCACTGGAGGAGCACGAGCACGAGGTCTACTTCGAGCCCAAGGTATCGGACGAGCAGGCGACACTTTACGAACATTGCGTGCGGGCCTTGGATCGGAGTCTCGAGCTGGGCAGCCATGGTCTCCCTTTGATCGGTGGAGGCGACTGGAACGACGGGATGAACCGTGTCGGCCGAGAGGGGCGTGGAGAAAGCGTGTGGCTGGGTTGGTTTCTGCATGCGAACTTGAGCGAGTTTGCTAGGATCGCCGATCGCCGACAGGACAAAGAGCGTGCAGCACATTGGCGGAAGACCGCTGCATCTCTTGCGGCCTCATTGGACAAGGATGCATGGGACGGGGAGTGGTACAAGCGCGCGTTCTTCGATGACGGGACACCGCTCGGATCGGCTCAGAACGACGAGTGCCAGATCGATTCGATAGCGCAGTCGTGGGCGGTTTTCTCCGGCGCGGGTGACGAGGAGCGTGCGTGCCGGGCAATGGACTCGGTTGAGCGCCGGCTGGTCCGTCAGGACGACCAACTGCTGCTGCTATTCTCGCCGCCCTTCGACGAGACGCAGCTGGATCCCGGATACATCAAGGGATACCCGCCCGGCATCCGGGAAAACGGCGGGCAGTACACCCACGCCGCGATCTGGTCGGTCATGGCGTTCGCTCAGCTTGGCGAGGGAGACAAGAGCTTCGATCTCTTCAGCCTGCTGAACCCGATTCACCACGCGAGTCGTCGAGCCACCGCATACCGTTACAAGGTGGAGCCCTACGTCGTCGCCGCAGATATCTACTCAGCAGCGGGCCACGTGGGACGCGGAGGATGGACGTGGTACACCGGAGCTGCGGCTTGGCTTTACCGCGCGGGCTTGGAGTCGATCCTCGGATTCCACAAGCGCGGCTCCACCGTCTGTCTCGATCCGTGCATTCCTCGAGAATGGAAACGCTTCGAGATCGTCTACCGCCATGGCAACACGCTCTATCGGATCGAGGTCGAGAATCCAAACGCGGTCTGTCGAGGAGTATCCAGCATCAGTCTCGACGGGACCCCGCTTCCGCTAGAAGCGCCCGTCCCCCTGTCAGACGACGGTCTCGAACACCGGGTCCACGTCGTGCTCGGATAGGAGCCCCAGGAGCGGGGGTCAGGGACGGTGGGGCCACCTTGTCTGATTGGAACCCGAGAGGTGTACGTGCGAGACCTGCGCCGTGCCACTGCTGTCCTGCTCTCGGCATTCCATGTGCCCGCCTGCACGTCGTACAGGGGAACCCCACGCGCGTAGATCGCCATCTCATAATCCGTCGGTCGTAGGTGGACGCCCACTCCAACCCCACCATCCCACTCGCGTCGGCTGCGCGACGAATCCTACAGGGCCCATTACTTGTAAGTCTCTGCCGTGCCTCTGTCCGACCTTGTCATTCTTCCACGTCATAGTAGAATTACAATGATGCTTGCACGCACAGCGCTCATCGAGCTGGAGGCAGCTCTCGACGTTTTCTCGGTGGTCGCCCTGCTGGGGCCGCGACAGGTCGGGAAGACGACGCTGGCGCACGCCCTGGCGGACCGCCTCGGGGAGGATCGGATACGATACCTCGACCTCGAGTCGCCGGCGGACCGGGCACGGCTCGCCGATCCGGTGACGTACCTCGAGGCACAGACCGGACGCCTCGTCATCCTCGATGAGATTTACCCCTTCGGGAAGCTCCGCAACGCGTTCTCCCGCTAGTAGGCGCGGCGCCCCCCACAACAGGCAGGCTCAGTCAACCGCGCGACGAGAGTACGGGGTGGATGCCGTGGAGTACGTCAACGTTTTCTTCAAAGACAAGGCAGAAGACCAGCATTACCTGCGTGACCTCAAGAGCCGAGCGGAGACCAACGGTGTCAGGAGTCTCCTCATCATGTGTGATGGTGAAGGCGCCCTCGGCGATCCCAACGAGGCGGCCCGAACGCAGGCGGTGGAGAATCACTATCGATGGGTAGAGGCGGCGAGCTATCTGGGATGTCACTCGATCCGCGTGAACGCCGAGTCTTGCGGAACTCCGGAGGAGCAACGGAAGCTCGCCGCGGACGGGTTGCGGCGGCTCACCGAGTTTGCTGCCATGCGGAACATCAACGACATCGTGGAAAACCATGGCGGCATGTCCTCCAACGGTGCGTGGCTGGCAAGCGTCATGCGCGCCGTCGACCATCCTCGCTGCGGTACACTCCCTGATTTCGGCAACTTTCAAATCAGAGAAGACGTGTGGCACGACCGCTATCAGGGGGTCGCGGAGCTGATGCCCTTTGCCAAAGCAGTGAGCGCCAAATCCCACGACTTCGACGAAGCCGGCAACGAGACGAACACGGACTACCTGCGGATGATGCGAATCGTGCTCGACGCCGGATACCGCGGCTACGTGGGGATCGAGTACGAGTGCAATGTGATGAGCGAACCCGACGGTATCCGGGCGACGAAGGCGTTGCTCGAGAGCATTCGTCCCCAGTTGAAAAACGAATATCGTCTATAGGTCGTCTGGTTGGATCTCGCGGGGTGATGATGTGCACGCTGGCGAACAAAGCGCTGCTGGACGAGCACGACCTCATGAAGCCGGTCACTCAGGCTGCGCTGAGCGAAGACCTGATTATCAGCGTTGAAGGCCGGGACGAGGGCGCGGCCGAATCCGCCTTGCCCCAGGTCGACGCCCCCCCCGCACGACGCCGCACCGTCATCGAACGAAAATATCGACTCAGAAGCCTCACGACGGCGTGGTCTCGCCGTCTTCGATCTCAGCTAGGGCTACCGATATGATACGCGTGACAATCTGGCTCACGATCTGCTTGCTCACCGTTCCAGGGACCATACGCGCACAGGAGGTGATGACTCCTGAGCGCTTGTGGCAGCTCCGGCGGGTATCCGGTCCGGAGGTATCACCGGACGGCAGGCAGATCTTGTACGGCGCTCGCCGGTATGACATTCGGGAAGATCGCGGCAATACCGATCTCTTTCTGCTTGCCGAGGGTGCGGAACCGATACAACTGACGAGCACACCTGGCAGCGAGTTCAACGCGGTGTGGCGTCCTGACGGCAGAAAGATCGGGTTCCTCACTGCACAGAGTGGGTCGGTCCAGCTCTGGGAAACGGATCCGGACGGATCGAACGTGCGGCAGGTGTCCAACATCGATGGGGGTATAGGGAACTTCTCATACGCGCCGACCGGCCGTCGCGTGGCGTTCACCCGCAACGTCGAGCTCGATCAGACGGTCAACGAGGTCTATCCCGATCTCGACAAAGCCGATGCCCGCATCATCGATCAGCTGATGTTCCGCCATTGGGACCAATGGCATGACTACGCCTATAGCCACCTCTTCGTCGCCGAGTATCAGGACGGCCACTTGGGAGAGCCAGTGGATGTCATGCCCGGTGAGCGGTTTGATACGCCACTCAATCCCTTCGGGGGCGGGGAGCAGATCGCGTGGAGCCCCGACGGCAACCAGATCGCCTATACCAGCAAGAAGAAGGTCGGTACGGCCTACACGGTCAGCACCAACTCCGACATCTACATCTACGACATCCCATCGGGCCAGACGACGAACCTGACAAACGGCATGATGGGCTACGACACCGAGCCCCGATTCTCACCAAACGGGCGCTACATCGCGTGGCTCAGCATGGAGCGAGACGGATACGAAGCAGATCGCAATCGCATCTTCGTGCACGATCGCCGGTCGGGCACGTCGCGCGAACTCACGACGCAGTTCGATCAGGACGCGCACAGTCCCGCTTGGGCGGGTGACAGCCGAACGATCTACTTCACGAGTGACGTTCGCGGGACGATTCAACTCTACGCCGCTGATGTCGAACGCGGCAGCATCCGACGGATCACCGAAGGGGTGCACAACTACGGCGCGTTCGACATCGCCGAGATGGGAAGAAACCGGGTCATCGTGGCCTCGAGGACATCCATGTCGGCCCCGGCGGATCTGTACCTCGTCGATCCCTCGTCGGGAGACGCCAGGCAACTCACCTTCGCGAACCAGGATCTCCTGGATCAGATCGAATTGGGACGCGTGGAGCGGCGCATGGTGCCGACCACCGACGGGAAGGAGATGTTGGCTTGGGTGATCTACCCACCCGGTTTCGATCCACGTAGGAAGTACCCTGCGCTGCTGTACTGTCAGGGCGGACCTCAGGGAACCGTCAGCCAGTTCTTTTCGTACCGCTGGAACTTTCAGATGATGGCCGCCAGCGGCTACATCGTGATCGCCCCCAACCGGCGCGGGGTGCCGAGCTTCGGCCAGAAATGGAAGGAAGACATCTCCGGCGATTGGGGTGGACAGGCGATGCAGGATTTGCTGAGCGCAATTGACGACATCGCAGCGGAGCCCTACGTGGACGAGAATCGACTGGGAGCGGTCGGGGCAAGTTTCGGCGGATACAGCGTGTTCTGGTTGGCTGGAAACCATGAGGGGCGCTTCAAAGCGTTCATCGCCCACGATGGCGTGTTCAACCTCGAGAGTATGTACGGCTCCACCGAAGAGATGTTCTTCGTGAACTTTGACCTCGGCGGTGCCTATTGGGAGGACCCTGACAGCTACGAGCGATTCTCACCGCACAAGTTCGTGGGCAATTGGGACACGCCGATGCTGGTGATCCATGGCGAGCAGGACTTCCGCGTGCCGCTAGCGGAGGGGCTCCAAGCTTTCACCGCCCTCCAGCTCAAGGGCATTCCCAGCCGGTTTCTCTATTTCCCCGAGGAAAACCACTGGGTCCTTTCAGCGCAGAACGGCATTTTGTGGCAACGTGTGTTCTTTGACTGGCTTGACCGATTCCTAAAGGATGCGACCGGGGCGGATCGGTAGTCGACCGCGACGGAGTCGTGAGCACCCACGCGGTCGTCGGCATCCTCTACCGTAGGCGCCGGCACAGCCGGCTGGTCGGCGGCTAATTGGCGCGCCACCCGCCCAAGCAGCGGACCGGCTGGCGGTGACCGATCACGATCAATTGGTCTGCAGATCACGCACCCAGCGATCGCCACCGGTTGCCCTGACTCACGTCCAATCGCGTTAAGTTGGTTATCCCGTCTTCCGAGCTCCTCAGCGCTCGGACCCGGCAATCGTCGATCTCGGATGCCATGCTCTATGACGCCTTAGTCAACGGCATCTGACTACGGGACTGCCCGAGCATGGCCTCCGAGGCCAGGCACCAGCGAACGAGGACGGAGAGCGACCGAGGGCCGCCGCCGAAGCGTTGGCCCGCGCCAATCGGCTTGAAAGAAGGACGGCCATGAGGCGAAATCCTGGCCTACTCGGGCTCAAATTCGTTGTGCCGGTGGTGGTGATAGGCATCGCTTTTTGGCTCATGGTGATATACAACGGGCTGGCGCGACGTGACGAGCGAGTGGATGAACGGTGGGCCCAGGTGGACGCGATGCTGCAACGGCGGCTCGATCTGGTCCCGGGTCTGGTTGACGTGGTGAGAGGATATGCCGCGCACGAACGGGAGACTTTGCTTGCGGTAACCGAGGCCAGGGCGCGGGTGCTCGGCGTTCTCGGAGCGGCGGAGGGAGCCGCACCGGGAAGCCCGGAGACCGTGGAAGAGCTCGCAGCAGCTCAGGCCCAACTGAGCGGAGCGCTCGGCCGGCTGCTGGCCATCGTCGAGAGCTACCCGGATTTGAAGGCGAGCACGAACTTCGTGACGTTACAGGATCAGCTGGAAGGTACCGAAAACCGCGTCGCCGTCGAGCGACAGCGCTACAACGACGCCGTGCGGCAATACAACGCCCGCCTCCGCACCTTCCCGTCGAACCTCGTGGGCGGGATGTTCGGCTACGAGCCACGCGAGTACGATGAGTTGCAGCTCGGAGCGGAACAGCCGATAGACAGCGTTCTTTGAAACCTGACTGCACGATGATGCAGCGTTCGACGCCCTACTCTTTCCTCGCCCTGGCCGCCGCCATCTTCGCCTGCAGCGGCGACTCTCGAGATGGACGACCGCCTCAGGGTGAGTTCGTCTTCGATTACGCTCGACTGGTTCCGGCCGAATCGGTTGAGCGGATGAACCAGCTGCTCGGTGCCCTGCTGAAAGACACCGACATCGAGATCATCGCGACAGCTGTGGAATCGCTGGACGGCGAGCCCATCACGGCTTACAGCAATCGCCTATTCGAGCGCTGGAAGGTCGGAGACGCGACGCGCGGAAACCGCGGACTGCTAGTCGTGATCGCGAGCGAGGAAGAAGAGGTCCGCCTGGAAGTGAGCTACGCGCTGGAGGGCATCTTCACCGACGCCTTCATCTCCTACATAGAGCACGAACAGATGGTGCCGTACTTCCAGCGCGGACACGTCGGCGAAGGGATCGAGGCCACGGTGGAGCTGATGGCGCGGCGCGCATACGAAGGCATCCGCGGCCAAGCCTACGACCCGAGCGCGGAGACACCCCCGACCATCGGTGGCTTTCGGAGCGGCGGCGGCGGTGCCGACACGGAGGTCCCGCTCGACGGCGAGCCCGCGCCGGACCCAAAGCCCGCGGATGATCCAATACGATCCTACTTTGCCGCCCAGGCGACTCCGGAAGCAGCGTGGGAGCGTTTTCTCGAGCTGAACCGGCGCCGCATCAAAGCGACCGACCTGGAAATCTACGATGACGCGGCGAAACGATTGCTGCGAGTCAACAGCAGCGCGGGTCAAGACCACATCGCGCGCTTATACGACGGAGCAACGCCGACCATCCGCCGCGAAGGCAAGCGCGCGGCTGTCGTCTTCCTGGACGATCCGGACAACCTGTTGGCGCCGTGGTTTTTCCATAGGACGGGGAGTGGTTGGCAGCTCGATGGCAGTATGTACCCCGATGTCATCGGCTACAACCACGTGAACCAGTGGTTTTTTCGACGCCGCGACCATGCCTACATGTTCGCCTTCGCTGACTTCACGTTCGATCGGCATGGCTTCGCATTCTCCAAGCGGGGATCGGGCAAACCCTGAGGTGCATGCAACGCGCGGTCTTCAGACCTCGAGGCTTCCAAGCCCCGCTCGCCGCTGTCAGCGCAAAGGCTCTTCCCGTTACACAAGCGCACGTAGGGTTGGGTTGGACCAGCTCCTGACCGCGGCGTTCTTCCTCAGCCCATCGCGCTCGGCATCTCCAGATTGAACCTGCGTGTTCCTTCTGGCCCCCGCACGAAGATATCGCCGAGATCCTTCCGTCCCTGGAACCAGACACGATTCCCGACGCGGTGAGCGCTCACCCGTGTGCGCTCGACCACGTGCACGGTCGTCTTGCCGACACCGATACGCCGAACCGTTTCGTACGTCTTCACCATTATGGTCTCGCCGCGGCCCACGCGGCCCGTAAGGTGACCGGAGACGTCACGAATGCGATTGCCGCGAAGAGGAGCCGCCCAGGTATCACGCGAACTTCGCCCGTACCGCGGGCCGCGAACGTCGTCCCGGCGAACACAGGCTCAATGTGAATGTCGGCAACCGGGACCGTTGCGATGCCCGCATGCAGCGGGCCGAGCACCGCCCAGAGGAGACCTGTATCCGCAGGATCGTCCAGCCCAATCCGCGCCGTTCCACGCAAGGACCGGACGCGGAGAACTGTCGCCGCATCGGCTGCGAATCGGAGTCCCCGCCCCAGGAACCCGGGGGACCGTAGCGCGGCCCGCACCCGGCGCCAGGGAACCTTTCGCTTCTTGCGCTGCTTGTCCCTGCGCCCATCACCTTTGTGGCCTGCAGCCGGGCGCTCGTGCTTCTCGCCCGCTGAGGGAGTGTTTTTCCAGAGGCGCACCAGGCCAAAGAGCCAGCGCACGCTTGCGCGCACGCCCCAGGTCTTCCGACAATCGATCGAAAACCGAACGTCGACCGGGACGGCGAGGAAAGCGACAAGCCCAACGATGACGGCGGAGAGCGTTAGGACGAACGCCACGCCTCAGGACTCGGCCTTCTTCTCCGCGCGCTTCTCGATCGCGTGGTTGACCGTGTCGACGACCTTCTCGGCGATCGATACGGTCGCCCCCTTGAGGGGCTCGACGCGCACGCCGTCCTTGTCGGCGATC
>JBFIZG010000146.1:0-7982 GCA_041604955.1 Gemmatimonadales bacterium
AGTCCACTGTTGACGAGTTCAGCGGCACGGTCGCCGGAGGATTCAACAACGCGTCGCCACCGTCCGAATTCTCCGTCCTGCGGGACAAGAGTATCGACGGCGAGAATGTTCAGCTGAGCGGCAATTACGGGATCCGAGTCGGAGACGGCGGCTTCGTCAACATGACTGGCGAGTATCTCACCACCGAACGGAGCAACCGGCCTGCCGATCCGGCCGCGTGGGATATCTACCGCAGACAGTTTGGTGACGCCGCTCAGGACAATTTCAGCACGTTCTTGAATTCACGCATCCCGATCGGCGACGAGATCGCCTTCTACGCATTCGGGGGTTACAACTTTCGGCACACCGATGCTTTCGCGTGGAGCCGCGACCCGGGTTCCAATCGAAACGTCGACGCCATCTACCCCAACGGGTTCGACCCACACATCCTCTCGGACATTACCGACCGATCGGTGAGCGCCGGGGTGCGCGCGAAAGTCGGTGACTGGGATGTCGATATCAGCAATAGCTGGGGAGCGAATCGGTTTCATTACTTTGTGGACGGGACGCTCAATGCTTCATTGCTGGAAGAGTCCCCGACACGGTTTGATGCCGGGGGATTCGAATTCGGCCAAAATACGACCGGGGTTACCTTCACCCAATTTTTCCCCGCGACCCTCGAAGGGGTGAACGTCGCGTTCGGCGCCGAGTACCGGATCGATAACTATGAGATCTTCGCCGGTGAAGAAGGGTCGTACCGAAACTATGGCATTGTCGACAGTGTGATCGGCGGAGTCGTGGTGCCCGTCGACACCCTCGGGCGGCCCGGCGGCTCGCAGGGATTCCCGGGGTTTCAGCCGGCCAACGAGCTGGATGAGAACCGAACAAACCTCGGCGCGTGGATCGACGTTGAGGCCGACTTGAGCCCTCGGGTCACCGTCGGTGGCGCCGTCCGATACGAGGATTACAGCGATTTCGGGACAACGCTGAACGGCAAGGTAGCCGCCAGGGCGGAACTGACGGAGGGCGTCGCTCTGCGGGGCGCCGTGAGCACGGGGTTCCGCGCACCGTCACTCGCCCAGATCTACTTCAACACGACGTTCACAGACTTCGTGTCTGGGGTGGCGGTCGACAAGCTCATTGCCAAGAACAACAGCCCAATTACCCGGACACTTGGCATTCCCGCCTTGAAAGAGGAAACGGCAACTAACGCCAGCTTGGGAATCACCGCGCGGGTGGGGGACTTCACGGCCACCGTTGACGGATACTTCGTGGACATCGATGACCGTATCGTGCTCACGGGTGCTTTCGAGGACACCGATCCCGACATCGGGGCGGAGTTGCAGGCGCTGCAGGTCGGAGCCGCACAGTTCTTCACGAATGCGATCAGCACCGAGACATTCGGGTTGGACGTGATACTCTCCTACCAGAGTACGTACGGGCCACATCGTTATGGGGCCTCCTTGGCTGGGAATTTCAATGACATGGATCTCGGAGCGATCAACACCAGCGCCAAGCTACGGGGAAAAGAGGATATCTACTACGGGGCACGGGAGCAACAGTTCCTCCTGGCCTCCGCCCCTGAAAGCAAGATCAACTTCCAGATGAGCTACGGCATCCGGAACGTAGACGCGTCTGTCAGATTTGTCCGATTTGGTCAAGTCACGCTCATCGATTGGCTCGATACCGACGATGTGTACAAATCGCGGATCACGACTGACGTGTCGTTGAGCGGCCGGCTGTCACCGAATGTGAGCTTTACGGTGGGCGGTAACAACATCTTCAACCGCTACCCAACGCAACAAGACACCGAGACCGAAACCGGCGGCCTTTGGGACGCCGTCCAGATGGGGTTCTCGGGTGCTCACTACTTTGCCCGGTTGAATTTCAAGCTCGGTAGCTAGCCGTTGTGGCGAACGAGGGGGGCCGGATCGCCCCCCCGTTCGGTCTGTTCACCGTCCTCAGCGAATAGGAATCGCCACCGAAAACTGGTGCGTCATGACGGTCGCGTCCTGGAGCGTGAGCGGGCCCGTCGGCGCCAACAGAATGTCGTTGGCCGCCTCCGCCGCCAGGGCACGGTCGGCCACCACACCGCTCCAAGCGACACCTGGCCGTCCGGTGCCGGTCGTCACACGTCCGAAGTACCGCAGCTCGAAATCGGCGAGACGGACTTGAACACCCCAGCTTGGAACCCACTCCATCCAATCCTCGTCCTGCCGACGGGAGGTGCGGGCAACGTTATCGAATTGGTCGAGGTGGAAATCGTAGGCGCGGACCTGCAGACCGAGCTGAAGCGCCACGGGACCGGCATTCTGTGTCACTCCCATGTTCACGAAGGCGTTCGAAAAATCGAAGGAGTTCTCGACCGTTTTCCCTCCGGACGGAATGGTGTCACCACGAACCGTCTCGACGGGATCCAGCGCCTCCGCCCACGTCTCACTGGCCGCGGGTTGATACACGATGTCGATCCCGAACTTGGTATTCTCCGTGACTTTGGCGATGCCAACGCCAACATCGAACGCGGTACTGTGACCGGGATCGCGTGGTATGTTCATGATCTCGTAGTTGGGGATCTTGGGATGATCCTTGCGGTTCACCGTCATGCTCCCCCCCACACGCCACCCGTCCGTACCGACCGCCTGGTGATATCCCAAATGTCCGCCCCACGTGCGCGACCGGTCGAGGTTTTCCTCCAGCCGGGTCTGAGGTTCCCAGATCCACGTGAGCGTATCGGTCAACACCCAGTCCACGTAGGTCACGTCGTGCGCCATGTTGAATCGGTTATAGAGCGCAACGGCTTCCAGTTTCCGGTCGCCCTCGAACTCCTTGCGGAGCCCAACGCGAAGATCGGTGATGGCTCCCGACTGGCCCACATTGCTCGCGAGCGCATAGAGATGCTCGACACCGTCCATCGCACTGAGGTCTGCGAAGAACGTGCTGACCCCAATGGACAGATCCGGTCGAATCGATTTTCCCAAGCTCAGGTGGGCGTACTTGTTTGTCGATGACTGCCTGCTCAGTGCGTTGGAGGGAAGAATATCGAAGAAGGGTTGTGGACCGAAGAATTGCCCACCCTCCTTGAGCTGTTGCAACGCGACCAACGTCCCACCAAACCAGTCAGCGGACTTGAACCAGGCAGACGCAGGGAGGGTGCGCGCCGTTCCGGCGTTGTTGGAAATGCTGTAAAAGGTCGGCGATGCCAGTACCTGGGGCTCACCGACGACCGCACCCATCGCGGGATTCGAAAAAGGATCGAACAGCCGGTCATCGAGCGCGATCCCGACACCTCCCATCCCAATGTTTTCGGAGGGAAAGATCAGAAACTGGTCTCCGGCTGCTACCGGAACCGTCTTGAGTGAGATGAGTTGCCCCGCGAGCACGACAGGAGAGAGCACGAGGCCGGCCAACACCAGGGCCAGGCGTGTGACACACGACGGAGGGTTCATGTCAGTGGACTCCTTGATCTCTGGTCAGACACCAGACATAGTGACTTCTCGATGCGTGAACAGTTTGCAGATGGCGCAGGTACAAAGGGATATGAGGTCTCACACCACCCATCACTCACCAATACCCGCGTTGGGCGACTGGCGTCACACCTGTGGTGTCGGTCCGGCCAAAGAGGGGAATTGGACCGCCAGACGGGGCGCCGGCGCCGGCGAATTCGGGTTCAGATGGGCGGTGAGGAGTGACGTCAGCCAACGTCCGTGGGTATCCCTAACGTGAGCGGGGAAGGCGACGGCCTCCTCGTTCGCCGGGTGCTGAAAGGAGATGCCACGGCCTATGCGGGATTGGTGGCGCGTTACCGCGATCGATTGGGCCGCTATGCCGTCCGAATGCTCGGCAACCACGCCGATGCCGAAGAGGCCCTACAGGATACGTTCGTACGCGGTTTTCGGTCGCTCGCCCGGTGTGACGATCCCGAGCGGTTCGGGCCGTGGATTTTCGGAATCCTGGTCAATCGATGCCGCACCCACGGCGCCCAGCGTGCGCGCCGGGAACGCATGATGATACACGACGAAGGCGCCATGGCGGTCGCCTCGGTGGCGCACACGGAGGATCAGGACGCCTGGCGCGAGGAAATCGCACGCGCTTTAGAGCAGTTGCCGACCGATCAGCGAGAGGCGTTTCTGCTGAAGCACGTCGAGGAGTTGAGTTACGACGAGATGCACCGAGTGACGGGAGCCAGTGTTTCCGCGCTGAAGATGCGCGTATTGCGCGCACGAGAGGAATTGCGCCGGCTGCTCGCGGAGTCTTACAAGTGAACGAACACGACGACCTGATTGAACGGGTAGCGGAGACGCTCAAAGCGCCGGTCGAGATCGACCGAGGCTTGGATGCCCGGGTCATGGCCGAGATCGCGACGATCTCCGGGCCGAAGACCTCGCCCTCGGCGGCTCGCCGAATCTTCGAGTGGTTCATCGAACCCCGTACGATTCGGATGAACCCGATTGGCGGGCTGGCTGTTGCGGCCGGCGTCGTGGCGATGATATTCGTGGGGAGCCGGGTGCTCGCGCCTGGCGCCGACCAACGGGCGGTCGGGACTGGAATACAGATCGAGACGACCACCGTGCAGTTCGTGCTCGTGGCGCCGGACGCCGAGACGGTGGCAGTGGTCGGAGACTTCAACGATTGGGATGTGTCGGCGACCATGCTCAGCCAGGACCGGGCGCCGGGGGTATGGTCGATCACTGTTCCCCTCGAGCCTGGGCGCTATCGATATTCGTTCCTGGTGGATGGGACGAACTGGCTCACGGATCCGCGGGCGGCGCTCGCAGTAGCAGACGAGTTCGGCCGCCCGAACTCGGTTCTCACGATAGGAGACCTATGAAGATCCGAGCTTCACTCATCGTTGCCATGCTCGGCGTCGTGGGTCTGACCGTACACGCTCCCGGCGCCATCCTTGCCCAAGAGGCAAGGCTGGAAGGGCGGCTCGCCGATAGCGCCCGGGCCACGGTGAATCGTCTGTTGGACTCCGCACGGGTAAGAAATCTCCCAATGGAGCCGCTAGTCGATCGGGCGCTCGAGGGCGCCGCGAAGGGCGCGCCCGAAGATCTGATTGTCTCGGCAGTTCAGCGACTGTGGGGCGAGTTGCGTGTGGCTCGTGATGCGCTCGGCGCCACCGCGACCCCAGCCGAACTGACGGCGGGCGCGAGCGCGCTCCGCGCAGGTGCGACGAGCACGGATCTCCGTGAGCTACGCGCGCGTCGCGGAACCCAGTCGCTCACGGTTGCCGCCGCGGTGTTGGCCGATCTCGTCGCGGTCGGGGTGCCGAGCGATACGGCGGTCGTTGCCGTCCTGTCGCTTGCGCGCAGAGTTGATGACGCGCAATACGTGGCGTTTCGCCGGAACGTGGAACGCGACATAGCGCTCGGCGCTTCACCCGCAGCGGCGCTCGGTGTGCGCCTGGACGCCGCGAGTGCGGAGGCGGCCGCTGACCCCACGCGTCCCGCTGACGATCTCACCGCGAGGGACAAGAGGAAGCGAAAGCCATAGGTGTCGCGCGCGAAGTAGAGCGCGTACGCCCCCTCGTGGGGACCGCAGTCTTCGCTGCGGCGCTGTCGGGTTATTCACCAATCGAGGCGCAGACAACGGCGACCCTGGAGTTGGGCGGCTCGGTCGTGGAGTACGACGGGTTTCTGGTGTCAGGTGCCGCCCTGGTCGCTCCTTCCCTCCGACACGACACACCCAACCTCACGGTGGGCGCACAAGGCGCATGGGTGTTGTTCGAGAGCGGAAGCAGCGTACTTCAGGGGACCGCCGCCGCAGCGTGGCGTACGCCTCCCCGCGGTAAATGGCGTGCAGAATTCTCCGGATCGATGGGTGCGAGCAAGTACGCCGACACGCAGGGGTTTGGACACGTCTTGGGTCGAGCACGCGCCCATTTCCGCGACGGGCCGCAAGGCGCCTGGTTTGGGGCCGGCACCGGACAGTCGTTTGGTGACTCCACCGAGACACCCATCGAACTCGGGGTCGGCGTGTGGGGGGTCCGCTCACCGATCGCATTTGCGGGGACGATCACCAGCTCGTGGCTCGATGACGGTAGCTACGTCGATGTGGTCGGTACGGCCCGATGGTCGCAGGGCACGCTGCAACTCGACGGCCAACTCGGGGCGAGGGCCGCGAGAGACGGGTTTGGCCGAGGCGCCTATGGCGAGGTGACCGCCCTCGTCGCGTTCGCGGAGACCCTGCAACTGGCGTTGAGCGGCGGCCGGTATCCGGCCGATCCCGTTCGGGGGGTTGTGGGCGCCGAATACGTGACCGTGGGACTTCGGATCGCACTCACCCCCGCCCGGCCGGACCTGGTTCCCACGATTGCAGAGGCGATGGTACAGGCGGCGGATCGGCTGGCAGAATCAAACTACGGCAGCAGCGCGCGGGTCGAGGTAGTGTCGACGAATGGTCAGCGAAAGCTGCGCGTGCTCGTCGCCAGCGCGCAATCAATCGAACTCATGGGCGATTTCACCGACTGGCAACCCGTTCTCCTGAGACAGGTGAGTATGGGTACGTGGGAGACCCTGACCGAGATCCCGCCGGGCGTGCATCGGCTCAACATCCGAGTGGACGGCGGTCCGTGGCTCGTGCCGCGAGGAACACGGCTGGAAGAGACCGAGTTCGGTGGCGCAGTAGGGGTGGTGGTCGTGCCGTAAGAGATACCGAGAAGCCGCGGACGGACTCACGTTCCGCCCTCGAATTTCATTTTGTCTCCCCTGTCATCCTCGCCAACGCCTGCCGGACTTCATCCACCTCAGGTTGGACTGACGGCTCTACGTCGCTCCTCAACTCGAGATAACGTGCATAGGCCTCGATGGCGGCTTCTTTGTCGCCGGCGAGGTCGGCAAGCCGGCCCGATTCCCACAGGTGTGTCGAATAGAAGGGTGTATACGCGATGAAGAGGGGATGCCGACGAGCAACCCGTGCCGCACGTGTGTATTCTCCTTCGTGTTCCAACAGCCGCGCTGTAGCTATGTTCTCCCACCCGAGCTGTCTGTACGGTCCTCGTGCCAACATGCGGTCGAGTTGATCCACCAGATCTCGTGCATTGGGTTGATTGGTCAGCTGCGCGTGTGACGCTTCGAGGAGGTCGGCGCACACCAGATTGGGGGTCGGCGGCCACGACGGGTCACGATTGGCAGCGGACTCACGGAGCCGTCGGATAGCAGACGCGACTCCACCGGAATCCCCCTGTCCCACCCGCCAAAGCGTCCGTGCGCAGAGATCCGATACGGCGGTCTCAAACCAACCTCGTTCCTCAACGGTGTCGCTCAGCCGTTCAGCCGCTCGCGCTCCCTCGATCGAATCACCGCCCCAGAACAGCGCAGACAAGACGATCGTGCCGTCGACCTCATTCGAAATCTTGCGGAACGCGTCCGACGCCTCGGTCGGTCGTCCGCGATCGAGCGCAACGAATGCCTGTAGCACCGCGGTGCGATCGTTTCGGCCGCCCGGACGGGCCTCCAACCGGGAGAGTAGCTCCGCCGTCTCCCCGGCGTGCCTCCGCATGAATGGAAGCAAGAAAGCCGATCCTCCACCAACCTGACCGGCTTCAATATTCCCAAGCACGGCATTCCGCACGGCGGTGTCGCCAAGTACGACCGCCGGAAACCAGTTCCAATTGGTCGTGCCCGCCGAATCCTTTGCTGCTTGCCGAAGCAGCGGCCACCACCGGCGCACCTGAGCCGTGTCACCACGGTCGGCAGCCAAGAGCATCAGGTGCTGTATGACACCCACGTCGAGCGAATCGCGGCCGATCGCGCGTGTCAGGGCTTCCTCGGCGCGGGAAAACGCGTCGTCGATCTCGAGCAGTGCACCATCGTGGAAGTAGGCGTCCCCGAGGAAATACCACGCGTCCGCTCGATCCCCGGCAATCCGCACCGCCTGTTCGCGACCCCGGAGCGTCGAGAGCCGGTCATCGGGGTCCATGCCACTGGGACCGATGACCGCGACCACGAGTGCCCGGTCCTTGGTGGTCAAGCGTTCGCGGTTTTCCCATGCCGCCCGCTGGG
>JBFIZG010000147.1:0-7933 GCA_041604955.1 Gemmatimonadales bacterium
CCGATCTCCCGTCGGTAGAGGTCGCCGTACCCCATCGTGCCGGGGAGCGCATCCTTATCGAGGAGATCGACCATCTGGCCGTACATCGACGCCTCGGACACGGAGAAGAGCGTGTTGAGGAACACGTATCGGCGATCTTCCAACTCGATGACCATGCGGGAATAGGTTGCCCGTTGTTCGTCTCGTTGGAGCCGGCGGGTTCCGTGAAACGCCTGCTTCACGTACCCAAAGCGATTGACCTTCAGGATATTTCCCAGTTCTGTGTCGAGAATGAGGCCTCGAATCACCGAGGTGGGATCGAACTCGACGTGCTCGATCGGCCACCCCAATTCGAGCAGCTTTTGCTTGAGATACGTGTAGGCGCGCTGTTCCCACTCGGCCACTTTGTAGTGGATGAGCGTATAGTCCATGTCGTAGCCGATCGCTCGAATGGACCTGAGGTTGAGCGTTCGATTGCAGTAGACTTCTCGCTCCGGTGGGAGCGATCCCGGACGGTCGCGCCGCTCGGGGCTCATGGTACGATTCGGAATGGCGGTCATTTTGGTAACGGGGCGCCTACCATGTGGTTGACTGGTCCATGACCGCGGCCCAGGCCGGGGGCCGCGGCAATTGCCTCGTGCACGAACTCCAACGCGTCCGACACTGCCGGGAGTAATTCCCTTCCCGACGCCAACCCGGCCGCGATCGCCGCCGAGAGCGTGCATCCGGTTCCGTGCGTCGACGTCGTCTCGATTCTCCGGTGGGAAAAACGGTGCACCTCGTGTTCCGTCACCAGGATATCCGTCAGCTCGTCGCCAGCGAGATGACCGCCCTTCACGAGGGCAGCCGCGGCACCGAGGGACACGATCGCGCGGCCGGCGGCTTCCATATCGTCAATCGTCTCGATGGTGGTCTCCGTGAGGATCTGTGCCTCTTCCAAGTTGGGAGTCACGACACGGGCGAGTGGGATCAGTCGCTGCCGAAGCGTCCGCTCGGCATCGCGATCGAGTAACCGGTCGCCGGACGTCGCTACCATCACCGGATCCAAGACGTAGTCATCGATCGTGTGCCGGGCGATCTCCTCCGCGACTGCCACCACCAGCTCCGCCGTTCCCAGCATGCCCGACTTCACCGCGGCCGGCCGCAAATCGCCGACGACGGCGGTAATCTGGTCCCGAACCATCGGAACCGGAATGGTATGAACCCCACTCACCCCCAGCGTATTCTGTGCGGTGATCGCGACGACGACGCTCGTGCCGTACACGCCGAATTGCTGAAACGTCTTGAGGTCGGCTTGGATGCCGGCGCCGCCCCCGGAGTCGGAGCCCGCAATGGTCAGCGCGATGGGCAACGTCATACGCGCACCAGCTCGCTGCTCGCGAGCTTGGCGAATGCCTCGACGCGCATCACATTCAAGTCCAGACGTACCTCCATCGATTGGCGGAGCATGGGATCGAATCTCGTAACGCTCGTACGGAATCTACAACAGCGGAAAGGACGGAGGCTCCGTGGGCTCGCGGTGGCCGAGGGCGTTCGTCTGATCGAAGAGGCGCTGACGGCGGGTGTGACGCTCAAGGGAGCGTTGGTGGCGCCGGCGCTCTCTCGTACGGCGCGCGGATCCACGTTGGTCGAAGACCTGATGGCCCATGCGGTGCCCGTGGAGGAACTCACGGACTCTGGTCTCGCCGATCTCGCCGACACCGATTCCCCTCAGGGGATCCTTGCAGTGGTAGAACCGCCCAGGTTCGATGCCAAAGCGATCGTGCCTCGGAATGGGTTCCCCGTCATCGTGTTGGACGGCGTCCAGGACCCGGGCAACGTAGGAGCGATTCTTCGGACGGCGTTCGCATTGGGGTCGCCCGGCGCCTTGCTCCTCAAGGGCACCGCAGATGTCTCCAACCCCAAGGTGATGCGAGCGGGGATGGGCGCCACCCTGCGTCTTCCTACGGCAAAAGTCGAAGTCGGGACGCTCCGCCGATGGGCGAAGCAACATGATGTCACGCTGTGGGCTGCCGGTTCTGATGGCACTCCCATTCGGCGCGTCGCCCCGCCCGAACGCCTCGCCATTGCAGTGGGAAGCGAAGGCGCCGGTGTGTCTCCGGCGGTCGCCGCGCTGTGTGAGCGCGAGGTGACCATCCCGCTCGCCAGGGGTGCCGAGTCACTGAACGTCGCGGTCGCCGCCGGCATACTGCTCAATGAGGTTCAACGTGTCGTCTGATTTTCCCTTGTACGCGGCCGCCTGGGTGTTGGGGGCGATGTTCGGGAGCTTCCTGAACGTGCTGATCCTGCGACTCCCCAAGGACCAGTCGGTGGTCCACCCCCGATCGCGCTGTCCGAAGTGCGAGTCGCTGATTGCGTGGTACGACAACATCCCGGTTCTCTCGTGGATCGTGCTGGGCGGGAAGTGCCGTCACTGTCGTGAGCCCATTTCGGCGCAATACCCGATCATCGAAGCGGTGACGGGAGTGCTCTGGGTCGCCGCGCTCTGGTACTACGGGTACACGCTCACGGGCCTCTCGGCAGCGGTGTTCGGGACCATGCTGCTCGGGATCGCCGTCACGGACGCGCGTCATTACCTGATCCCCAACGAGTACACGTTGGGGGGGCTGATCATCGGATTGCTCTTTGCGCTCCGAGGCGGCGTCGAGGGAACCGTGGACGCGTTGATTGGGGCGGCCGTCGGGTTTGGAGTCCTCTATCTCGTCGCCGTTCTCGGGGCGAAGGCGTTTGGCAAGGAGGCGATGGGGGGCGGGGACATCAAGATGATGGCCATGGTCGGCGCCTTCACCGGATGGAAAGGCGTGCTCCTCACGATCTTCGGCGGTTCGCTGCTCGGCACCCTGGTCTTCGTGCCGCTCTCTCTCAAACACAAGCGCCTGGTGCCATTTGGCGTCTTTCTTGCGCCCGCCGCGGCCCTGGCGTTTGTGTTCGGCGAGACGATCGTCCAGTGGTACTGGAACTTCGTCACGGGGTAGCGTCGAGCCCAGGCAAGGCGAGTTTCGCCCTCTTTCAACCCTTTTCACTCATCTGACTATCCAACTGGGTGCATATGCTAGGTACCCCGGGTGACCGCGCTGGCTAAGCCACTGACTCCGGCCGTCAAGGCTGGGGAAGCGCTCGATGTCAAGCGCGCTCAGAAAGGCGACACCGATGCCTTCCAGCGGCTGTATCACACGCATGTCGCTCGGATCAATAGCCTGGCGCGTCGGCTTCTCGGTGACGCCGACGCCGACGAGGCGACGCAGGATGTATTCGTCAGGGCATGGTACAAACTCGAGACGTTCAAAGGACGGTCGTCTTTTGGGACATGGTTGTACAGGCTGGCGATCAACGTGCTGCTGGGCAACCGTGCGAGCCGGGGGAAACGGGAAGCGCGGATCCACGGTGGCGATGAGATGGTGTCTCAGTCGGAATCTCGTCCCGTGACGGTGGATCTCCATCTCGATTTTGAGACGGCCATCGGCCGGCTGCCTGAAGGCGCGCGACAGGTGTTCGTGCTCCACGACGTGGAGGGGTACAAGCATCGTGAGATCGGTGAGATGCTGGGTGTCACGCCAGGCACGTCCAAGGCGCAGCTTCATCGCGCGCGGATGACGCTTCGCAACTATATCGAACGAGAAGGGGAGTGAGATGAGCGACAAATGGACAGAACGGCTGTCGGAGTTCCTCGACGGCGACCTCGGTAGCGACGACCGGACGGCGCTGGAGCGTCACCTGGAGACCTGCCGAGAGTGTCGCGACATTCTCGCGGACCTGGAGACGGTGAAGATACGCGCCGGGGCCTTGCAGGATACGCCGCCATCGGCCCCGCTCTGGCGCGGCATCGCCGAGCGAATCGGCGAGCGGGTGGAGACGGAGGCGTCAGACAGCGGCGTACCGCAACGAGCCGGGCGACGTCTCGCGGTGTCCGTTCCGCAGCTCGCGGCCGCGAGCATCGCGCTGATGCTGCTCTCGGGTGGCACCGTGCAGATCTTTCACGCGAGCCGAACGACGGAAATGCAGGGGCCAACGGTGGTGGAACAGGCTTCCGAGCCGATGGTGGTACCGGCGGGCTTCGACGCCATGGAATACGACCGCGCCATCACCGAGCTCGAGCAGGTGCTGCGCGCACGGCGGGACCAGCTCGCTCCCTCGACGGTTCGAGTTTTGGAGCGGAACCTGGTCGTGATCGATCAGGCGATCGAGGACGCGTGGGAAGCGCTGTCTCAGGACCCGTCGAATGAATACGTGAACAGCCACTTGGCGCGAACCATGAAGCAAAAGATTCGACTGCTCAGACGCGCAACCAATATGGTGAGCGCGTCCAGTTGAACCGGAAGGAGATGCAGGGCTGATGTTTCTGACACTGGTCACCGGAGCCGCCCTCGTAGCGGCGCCGCTTCAGCAGACCGACACCGTGGTGTCCGTGCGGTCGGGCGCCCGGCTCGACGTCGAGAACTTCCGCGGCGAGGTCTTCGTGCAGACCTGGGATCGGAACGAGGTACGGATCGTCGCCGATCATTCGAGTCGCGCGTATGTCGAAATCTCTGGATCGGGGACCAGGGTGCGGCTCCGCGGAAAATCGCGACGCGGCGCGCTCCCAACCATGGATTACGAACTCACCGTGCCCCGGGACATGGAGATCGACGCGTCGGGAACGTTCACGGATATCGTCGTCGAAGGTACGTCAGCCGACGTCCGGGCGCACACCGTTCATGGGGACGTCGTCGTCCGGGGTGGGGCCAATCTGGTTCGCGTGGCGTCGGTGCAGGGCAACATCCGTGTCGACGGTGCGCGAGGACGAGTAGAAGCCGAATCGACCAACGGCAACATCGAGATCGACGATGTGAGCGGCGCCGTGTTGGCGGAGGCGGTGAACGGTCAGATCCTGCTCACCGCAATTCGGTCGCGGAGCGTCGAGGCCGTGACGACAAATGGAGACGTCCATTACGACGGATTCATCGAAAACGACGGTCAGTACCGATTCATCAACCACAACGGCAACATCGTGCTCGCGGTCCCGGACGGCGTGAATGCCACGGTTTCGGTGTCGACATTCAACGGCGAGTTCGAGCCTGCGTTCCCGATCACCCTGACCGAGACCCGAAGCGGCGGACGGCGTTTCAGCTTCACGTTGGGTGACGGGAGCGCCCGTATAGAGCTGGAGTCGTTTGGCGGCAAGATCAGCATGCGCCGCGGTGGTGGGCGGTGAGGTATTCGGGTTTCTCGAGAAACACAACTCGGTCGAACGGAGGAGTGTCGACGATGACAAGAACGATCAGTACGGTTCTGGGACTCGTGTGCGTGGGGGTGTTGTCGCACGCGGACGTGGCTGGAGCACAGGACGATTTTGAGTGGAGCCAACGCCTTTCGTCAGGAAGCAGGATCGAGATCAAAGGCGTGAACGGGAACGTGTTCGCCATGCGCGGCAGCGGAAGCAACGTGGAGGTGCGGGCCCGTTTCAAAGAGGGGAGACGGGGGAACGCCGATGACATCACGATCGAGGTAGTCGAGCACGGTGACGGCGTCACGATTTGTGCCGTATACCCATCGCCCCGCGATCGCGAGCCCAACGAGTGCAGGCCGGGGTCTCGCGGGAGAATGAATACACGCAACAACGACACCCAAGTTCACTTCACCGTGCACGTGCCGGCGGGGGTGCAATTCGTCGGTCGAACCGTGAACGGCGACGTGGAGGTCGAATCGCTCCAGAGCGACGTCGAGGCGTACACCGTAAACGGTGGCATCGAGATCAGCACGACCGGCTACGCCCAAGCTAATACCGTGAACGGCTCGATCTACGCCGTGATGGGACGTGGCGACTGGACGGGCGGCCTGGAGTTCGAGACGGTAAACGGGAGCATTACCGTGGAGCTGCCGGAGAATGCGGGAGTCGAATTGACGGCGAGCACCGTGAACGGCGGCATCGATACGGATTTTCCGCTCACCGTCCAGGGCCGGTTTTCCTCGCGTCGCCTGACGGGGACCATCGGGGACGGTGGCCGCCGCCTCAGGCTCGAGACGGTCAACGGGGCCATTCGGATTCGAAAAGGGAGGTGAGTGCAGGTGTCAGGTTTCAGGGTTTGGGTGTTAGGTGTTAGGTGTTGGGTCTTAGGCTCGAGTGGGCGTGGATCGACCATGGAGCGGCAACCCTCACCTGCCACCTAGCACCTGGCACCTAGCACCTGGCACCTAGCACCTAGCACCTAGCACCTAACCTACCCCCTCCCTGCACTCTCCCTTACAATTCGTGCGAGTTGGGTCACGGCTTTTGACTCCTGCGTGGAGTACGTTCCGTCCCCATGAATAGCGAGAATCTGGTGTATTCATCGTTCGGTGGTTGGAGGCCCGTGATGCGAGCGAGCGTTCGAGGAAGCCTGGTGGTTGGGATGGGGTTGGGTCTCATCGCATGTGGGGCGCGCGGCGAAGCGCAAACCGAGACCCAAGTGCGGAAAATGGTGCAGGAAGTCATCCCCGAGGTCGAGCGCGCCGCGGGTCTCCCGTTCAAAGGCGTTCCGAACGTGGCCGTCCGGTCCCGCGAACAGGTACAGGCGTATCTCGCGGCAAAACTCGATACCGAGTTGCCAGAGGCCGAGTTCGAACGCCGGACGATTGCGTACCGTCTGTTTGGCATGATTCCCGACAGCCTCGATCTGCGCGCACTCCTCCACGAGCTGTATACGGAACAGGTGATTGGGTACTACGATCCGGACTCCACCACGCTCTACGTGGTGGACGGCGCAGAGCCGGCGACCCTGCGTTTCACGGTTGCTCATGAACTCGTCCATGCGCTACAAGATCAGTACATGGCGCTCGATTCGCTGTTGTCACCGGACCGCCAGAACGACCGTCGGTTTGCGGCGCAGGCCATTCTCGAGGGGCAGGCGACACTCGCGTCGGTGCTGGCCTTGCTCCCGGGCGACGACTTGAGCGAGCGCATGGAATCGATCGGCGATTTTTGGGGTGAGTTGCGGCAGTCACTCAGCGTCCAGCAAGCGCAAATGCCGGTGTTTGCTGCGGCCCCACTCGTGATCCGAGAGGGACTCGTGTTTCCCTACCTCGCCGGCGCGGATTTCGTGCGCTGGTTCATGGAGGATTATCCCGACACGGTTCCCTATGGCGACCGCCTCCCGGCGTCGACCGAACACATCCTCCATCCCGAGCGGTACCGCGAAGGCGACCAGCCGATCGAGTTGGCGTTTCCGCCGGAGCTGGGCGCGGTGTACGACGACGCATTGGGTGAGTTCGAAACCCGAATTCTCCTGACCGAACTGACTCAGAGCGAATCGATCGCCACAGCCGGCGCAACGGGGTGGGGCGGAGACCGGTACGCGGTTCTTCCCGCCGGCGACGAGTACGCGCTCGTCTGGTGGAGCGTGTGGGACGACGAACGGGCCGCGAAGCGATTCACCAATGTGTTCGAGCGCGGGTGGGCCAAACGCGGTACGGCCGGGCGGAGTCACCGATTGGAGCACACGACGATCGATGGCCGCGCGGGCGTCCGGTTCGTCGACGCACCGGTCGACTGGAGCGGCTGGGACAGCTTGCCCGGTGTGCGGCTCGACAAGTGACGTAAGGCGGTAAGGCGGTAAGACGGTAAGACGGAAAGGGCGGATGGTTGGATAGACGGCTCGCCTGTCGGACGGCTGGGTAATGTGTGGCTATCTGTGGAATCTGTGGCCCACATCTGTGGCCCAAATCTGTGTCATCTGCGTGATCTGTGGCAATCTGTGCAATCTGTGTAATCTGTGGCCCTATCTGTGTAATCTGTGGCCCCATCTGCGGCCCTGATTGACAGCGAGTTGGAGACCATATATAGTTACGAGGCAATGATTTCCAGTTTCTGGAAATTGGAAAAACGAAGATCGCTATGCGGCACAAACAACCTCAGCTTCGCCCACAGGACATCGCGGTGGCGCTGCTCCTGTCTCACCGGCCGGCCGAACACTACGAGCCTCTGGCCGACACCCTAGGC
>JBFIZG010000148.1:0-7911 GCA_041604955.1 Gemmatimonadales bacterium
ACCGTCGTCGACCCCGTCGACTCCACAGTGGTGGCCACTAGGTATTACGCCGAGGACTTTGACACGAAGATCGACTGGAACACGGGTATCAACTTGCCGGTGCTGTTTCCGGGCACGTGGAAGCTTCAGCCCACACTCGGTATCCAGAACACGACGTCGCGCGGACCGTTCATGCTCCGTAACCGGTTCACCGGCGGACAGTTCGTGCGCCAGGGAAAGCGCTTGTCGTTCGGCGCCAGCCTCTCGCCGTCGGTGTTCGGTTTTTTCCCCGGCATCGGTCCGCTTTCGCGAATCCGTCACGCCGTGTCGCCGCAAATCAGCTGGAACTTCCAACCGTCTGCCAACGTCTCGGAGGAGTATGCGCGCGCCCTCGCCGGGCCGGGTGCTACGCCTGAATTCAGGAGTCCCACGCTCCATTCCATCACGTTTGGACTCTCGCAGACGTTCGAGGGAAAGCTCCGACCGGCACCCGGCGACACCGCGCAAGATCCGCGGCAAGCGCCGAAGCTCAAGCTACTGAGCATACAGTCGTCATCCATGTCGTACGACTTCGAACAAGCGAAGCTCCCGGGCCGAACCGGGTGGCTCACGCAGACGCTCCGGAACTCGTTCACCAGTGATCTTCTCCGAGGTCTCTCACTCTCCACGGTGCATGACCTCTGGGACGGGCCCGTCGGGTTCGACTCCACCTCGTTCGATCCGTTTCTGACGTCCGTGTCGATGCGATTCAGCCTTTCCGGCGCGACGATCGGCAATGTCGTGGCACTCCTGACGGGCGGACAGACACAGCCGGACGCCGATCGAGCCCCCGGCACTCAGGACGAGGCCGGCGAGGCCGATCTGCTCCAGCCGGTGGGGACCGCAACCTCTCCGCCTCGCGGTCTCGACCCGGCCATCGACCGGCTCGGGTCTCGGCCGCTCCGCGGACGCGGGCTCACGATTGGGGTCACCTACGACGATCGGCGGCCACGCCCCCCACGCGACGGCGACGGGCCCCAAATCGCCCAATCGGCCAATCGAACGCTAGGACTGCAATTCGGCTTCTCGCCCACCACCAATTGGTCGGCTTCGTGGAACACGCAGTACAACCTGACGACCAAGGAATTTGGGCAGCACGTGGTTCGGTTCGACCGCGATCTCCACCGCTGGCGCGCGACCTTTGCGTTCGTGAAGGCGCCGAACGGGAACTTTGCGTTCAATTTCTTCGTGTCCCTCACCGACCAACCGGAAATCAAGTTCCAATACGATCAGCGCTCGGTACGACAGGGGCGGTGATCGCGCGGGGTACGTTGCGGCGTCCTCCCGAGGGGACACGGCAGTCCTGTTGTACGACGTTAACCTGTTGTCAATCAATCGTTTACATACCAAGGTCCAGTGGCACGCGATATGCCCCTAGAGAACCGTAGAATCCAACTGGCGAGGGCTCGATGAGACGATTCCTGGTGCTGACCGCACTCGTAGCCGCCGTGGCGGCCTGTGACGACGACCTGCTCATTCCCCTGGTCGATCGTCCCGTCAACCTCTCTTATCTCTTGGATCCACCGGCGGGCGACGGCGAAGCCCCGGCGGGGGTCGTCCTGTTTTGGGATCCGGTGCTGGACAACAACCTCCAGGTCTATCGTGTCTATTCCCGCGCTGCCGACGGGGCGCCGTTTGACCTGAGGGCATCGACTACCTCCACGTCGTTTCACGACGTCGGAGTTCCCGATTTGGAGTACTTCGTCGTGTCGGTGGATGTGAACGACGTCGAGAGCGACGAGAGCGATGTGGTCCGCATCGACGAGCGACTCCGGTTGGAGTCTCCCAACGCCCTGACCAGCGTGAGTCTCAATGGCGCGATTCTGCTGAGCTGGTCGGACAACCCATTTCAGTCCGAACCAGATGGGTTTCGACAGTATCGTGTCTACAGCGCCTCGTATTCCCTCGACGATCAATTCTGCGGCGAAGCGTGGGTGCAAGAGGGAACGACCGTGGCGCCGGAGTTTTTGGTGGCGGCCCTCGCCAATGGCGTGCCACGCTGTTACGGCGTCGCCGCCGAGAGCATCGAAGGCTGGGAGAGTCTCTGGTCCCCCATTCGCGCGGACACGCCGCGCGACGATGCGCGCAACATCGTGGTTTATGCGTTCCAAGCGGATCAATCGCGCAGTGGTTTTCGGTTCGCGATGTCCGGACAACTCGGTCTCGTGCTCGACGGTGGCCGAACGGACATCGATTTCTGGGTCGATCGGGATGGCAACGGAGATTTCTTCATGGTTCCCGAGCGCGCCGGCACCGGTGTCATCCTCTACAGCAACGAACCGGTTGACGACCTCACCTCCATCGACTTCGCACCGGACGTGAGTTTCAGCACCGCCGCGATTCAAGCCGTGCCCGGATTCGGATATGTATTTGAAATGGATGGTGGCGACGGCTTCGCGCGCTTCGGCGGGATTCGAATTACGCACGTGGGTCAGGATTTCCTGATCTTGGATTGGAGCTACCAGGTGGATCCGGGGAATCCCGAGCTGTCGGTCCATGGTGGCCAGCCGGTCTCCGATGCCAAGGGAATCGTCGTGACGACCGGACGGCGCTGACCCGGGTGAGAGACTCGGTGTCGAACGCCCCTGGCGGCCAGGATCGCCAGGGGCGTTTTTCTTGCCACAGCCTGAACTCAGACGCCCGTTATATTCACGGCAATGACGGACACAGTCACACTCGATGGCGCCTCCCTCACCGTCGACCAAGTCGTCGCGGTCGCCCGCGAGCGCGTCCACGTCGCCATTTCGGCCGAGGCGTCTCTGCGGGCGGCACGGAGTCGAGCGGCGTTAGAGGCGGACATCGAGCGGGGCGACGTGATCTATGGTGTCAACACCGGTTTTGGGCGGCTGGCCAATGAGCGCATTCCGCCCGACCGGCTGCTCGATCTCCAGCGCAACCTCGTGCTCAGCCATGTCGCGGGTGTGGGGGACCCGCTCCCCCTGGATGTCGTCCGGGGGATCATGCTGCTCCGTGCAAACTCCCTGCTCTTGGAAACGAGTGGCGCCAGACCGGTGTTGCCGGAGCGACTCGTCGCGATGCTGAACGCAGGGGTCCATCCGATCGTCCCGGAGCAGGGGAGCGTCGGAGCGAGCGGAGATCTCGCGCCGCTCGCGCACGTTGCGTACGCGCTCATCGGCGGCGGCGAGGTCGAGGTGGCGTCGGGACCGACGTTGACCGACGTTCGGCGCGTTGGCGCGGCAGAGGCGCTCCAATCGGCGGGAATGGAACCCGTGTCGCTCGAGGCGAAGGAAGGACTGTCGTTCGTCAATGGCACGCAGGCGCAGTCGGCTATTCTCGCGCTGCTCGTGCACGATGCGCAGGTTCTGTGGCGCGCGGCGCATGCCGCGGCTGCGATGAGTTTGGAAGCGCTGCTCGGAACGCCTGTGCCGTTTGATGAGCGCATTCACGCGGTGCGACCGCACCGCGGGCAGCGGGCCTCTGCGGCGCTCATGTTGGAACTACTCGCAGAAAGCGAAATTCGGGAGTCTCATCGTTCGGGTGACGATCGCGTTCAGGACGCGTATAGCCTCCGATGTATTCCGCAGATACTCGGTACTGTTGCGGACGCGGTGGAGTACGGCGCCAGTGTCATTGCAGTGGAATTGAATTCAGCCACGGACAATCCACTCGTCTTTGGGGAGGACGTCTTGTCGGGTGGCAATTTTCACGGCCAACCGGTGGCGTTCGCCCTCGACATGCTGGCGATCGCGATCACGACACTCGCCGGTGTGGCCGAGCGTCGGATCGATCGCATGCTGAACCCCGACAGCTCGCAGGGGTTGCCGCCGTTCCTGGCCAAGGAACCCGGCGTGCAGTCCGGACTCATGATGTTGCAGATCACCGCGGCGGCGTTGGTCGGCGAGTCGCGGACGCTGTGTACGCCGGCCAGTGTGCAGTCGATACCGACGGACGGAAACCAGGAGGATTTCGTGCCCATGGGAATGGCCGCAGCGTACAAGTGCAGGCGGATTACGGAAAATGCGCGGCGGGTGGTGGCCGCGGAGCTTCTGGCCGCTGCTGAAGCACTCGAATACCGGAAGCCGCTCCGTCCCGGTCGCGGGGTGTGCCGCGCGGTGGAGATCGTTCGAGAGATGGTGGGTGCGCTCGAAGAAGATCGGCCGATCACACCGGACGTGGAGCGAATCGCAAGCGCGATTCGCGAGGGAGCGTTCGCGTGACGTCGCGCGAGATCCGCGCTCCCCGAGGTACGGCGCTCTCCTGTCGTGGCTGGGTGCAGGAGGCGGCGCTCCGGATGCTGATGAACAATCTGGATCCCGACGTCGCGGAGCGACCCGAGGACCTCGTGGTGTATGGCGGCACTGGTCGGGCCGCCAGGAGTTGGGCGGCGTTTGACGCGATCGTCCGCGAACTCAGGTCGCTCGCGGACGAGGAGACGCTTCTGGTGCAGTCCGGGAAGCCGGTCGGGGTGTTTCAGACACATGCTGAGGCACCGAGGGTGCTGATCGCCAATGCAAATCTCGTGGGTCGGTGGGCCACGTGGGACCGCTTCCGCGAACTCGAGCGGCAGGGACTCACGATGTACGGTCAGATGACTGCGGGCAGCTGGATCTACATCGGCACGCAGGGGATTCTGCAAGGAACGTATGAGACGTTGGGTTCCCTGGCGGCCCGGCATTTCGGTGGGACGCTGAGCGGCCGATTGATCCTCACCGGCGGACTGGGCGGTATGGGCGGTGCGCAGCCGCTTGCGGCCACCATGAACGGAGCCGTCATGCTCGCCGTTGAGGTCGACCCGCACCGTGTTGCACGGCGACTGGAAACGAAATACCTCGATGTGGTTGCTGAGTCGTTGGATGAGGCGTGGAACTTGGTGTCGGAGGCACGCGACCAGTCGAAACCGCTTTCTGTTGGGTTGGTGGGCAACTGTGCCGACGTCTTACCCGAAATTGTCCGGCGTGGTTGGGCGGTGGATGTCGTCACCGATCAGACGTCGGCGCACGACACGCTTCACGGGTATGTCCCTGCGGGCGTAACGGTGGAGGACGCCGCGCGGCTCCGTGCGTCGGACCCTGCGGAATACGTGCGACGCGCGAAGCAGTCGATTGGCGTTCACGTTACCGCGATGCTCGATCTCCAACAGGCAGGCGCCGTGGCGTTCGACTATGGCAACAACATCCGGACGGAAGCGCTGGACCAGGGGGTGGCCAACGCGTTCGCCATTCCCGGTTTCGTACCCGAGTACATCCGTCCGCTCTTTTGCGAAGGACGCGGACCGTTTCGGTGGGTTGCGCTGTCCGGCCGTCCAGAAGACCTGCGACAGACCGATCGACTGGTGCTCGATCTCTTTCCGGAAAACGAGCACTTGGTCCGTTGGATCCGACTTGCGCAAGAGCGCGTAGCCTTTCAGGGATTGCCCGCGCGCATCTGCTGGTTGGGGCAGGGCGAACGCGCTCAGTTTGGTCTCGCACTGAACGAGTTGGTGCGACGGGGTGCCATCTCGGCGCCCATCGTCATCGGTCGCGATCATCTCGATACCGGATCGGTGGCCTCTCCGTTTCGGGAGACCGAGAGCATGCGGGACGGTTCCGATGCGGTTGCGGACTGGCCCATACTGAACGCGCTGTTGAACACGGCCTCCGGCGCTTCGTGGGTCTCGTTTCATCACGGCGGAGGCGTAGGCATTGGAAACAGTCTGCACGCCGGCCAAGTCATCGTGGCGGACGGCACCGACGGAGCGGCCCGTCGGCTCGAGCGCGTGCTCACCAACGATCCGGGGATCGGCATCGTCCGGCATGCCGACGCGGGGTACCCGGAAGCGCTCGAAGCCGCCAATCGCCACGGTCTGAGAATCCCCATGCACGAGGTGTCCGACTGACCACGTTGCTGGCCGGCGCCTCTCAAGTCGTCACGTGCCGCGGGCCCGCGAGGGCGCGGCGGGGGCCCGAGATGTCCGACCTCGAGGTCATCGACGGCGGAGGCATCGTCATCGGGGACGACGGATTGATCCGGGACGTCGGGGCATACCGTACCCTCAAGGACGCCCACCCGACCGCACGTATCGAGGAGATCGGTGGCGTCGTCTTCCCGGGGTTCGTCGACAGCCACACGCACGCCGTGTTCGGAGCGGCTCGGGTGGCCGATCACGAGCGCCGGGCGCGGGGCGAGAGCTACAAAGAGATCGCGGCCGCGGGCGGTGGTATCCTGTCGTCGGTCGCCGACGTGAGGGGTCGCACGGTCGAGGAGCTCGCGATGCTCACCGGGACCCGACTCGGGCACGTCCTGGCGCACGGGACGACGACGGTGGAGGTGAAGTCCGGGTACGGATTGGCGCTCGACGCCGAAGTGATGCAGCTGCAGGCGCTCGACCGCATCGCGCTGGCGGAACGGCCCACGATCGTCCCGACGTTTTTAGGTGCACACGAGGTTCCACCAGAGTTTCGGCCGCACGCCGACGAATACCTCGACCTGGTTATCGGCGAGATGCTCCCGACCGTCGCGGAACAGTCGTTGGCGCGGTATTGCGACGTCTTCTGCGAGCCGGGGGTGTTCACCGTCGAGCAATCGGACCGTGTGCTCCGAGCGGCACGGGCCCACGGACTGGGGCTCAAGCTCCACGCGGATGAACTCGATGGCTCGGGTGGCGCGGAACTGGCGGCGCGACTCGGCGCGGTCAGTGCAGACCACTTGGCGGCCATCTCACCAAAAGGCATTGAGGCGCTGGCCGCAAGCGACACGATTGCGGTGTTGCTTCCGGGAACGATGTTGTTCTTGGGAAAACAGCGACAAGCGCCCGCACGCGCGTTGATCGATGCCGGGGTACCGGTGGCGTTGGCGACCGACTTCAATCCGGGGAGTTCGCCGACGATGAGTCTTCCTCTCATGACGACGCTCGCCGTCTCTCAGATGGGGATGCGGCCGGCGGAAGCCGTTATCGCAATCACGGTAAATGGCGCCGCGGCGGTTGGTGAAGTGGCGCATCGCGGTCAAATCGCACGTGGCTTCCGGGCGGATCTCACTGTGGTGGCCGCAGAGGATTGGCGTGAATTGTCGTATTGGTACGGGGTCAATCTCGTATCCGACGTGTGGATCGGCGGCGTGCCTTGTCCCTCGACCCGGCGATCCGTAAATTGTTTAGGCTAGAGAAGTTCGACGCTTTCCTCGCGAGCGGGATCTGTTGTCAGGAGGTTCTCTGAACACCGAACGGGCCAAAGACAAAGCGCGGAAGTACGAGCATCGGCGCCAGTACGACAAGGCGATCGAAGTCTATTCGAGAATCATCAATTCCCTCGAAGGCAAAACAGAGCTCGTCGACGATCTCGCTCTCTTCAACAAGCTCGGTGACCTGTATTTGCGGGTGGGAGACGTGGGGTCTGCCGTCGAGAGTTATGAGCGGGCCGCCGACCACTACTCCGATCAGGGGCTGGCCAACAACGCCATCGCACTGTGTAACAAGATTCTGCGAAGTGCACCGGGCCGTACGTCGATCTATTTGAAACTCGCGAAGTTGCTCATGCAGCGGGGGTTTACCGCCGAAGTGAAGCGGAACCTCGTCGAGTATTGGGATCGGATGGCACGCGCAGACGAAGGTGCAGCGGCGTTTGAGACGCTCGAGGACTTCGTGGATCTCTATTCGACCCGGCCCGAAGTGTACGTGATCGTGGCGGAGTTGTTCATGAAGGACGGGCGGATCGATGAGGCGCGCGCGTTGCTCGCCAAACTGTACGACGACGTCGTCCGTGAAGGCAGCGATCAGGAGCAGCGGTCGATTATCGAAGAAATCCAGGCCATCGACCCGACGTTTTCGGTCGAGCCTGAAGCTGATGATGGCGCGGCGCCGTCAGACGATGCGGACATCGTCTTCATCAGTCCGGACGACCCCGAAGACTTGGACATCGCCCTCGCGTCAGTCGAACTCGAGTCGGGTCACACGGG
>JBFIZG010000149.1:0-7906 GCA_041604955.1 Gemmatimonadales bacterium
CGATCTTCGGCGCCGAAGATACACACTCCGGCGCGCGCCAGTGGTGTGGCCCTCTCCGCGTCGTAAATGCGACCCTCCAGCGTGCTCAGCGGCGGACCAAAATATATCGGGCTCCCCGGCACACAGCCGGCGACGGCGGCGAGCGCTGCAAGTGCAAGTGGGACGCGGAATTGCATGACGACGTAAGGTCTAAGCTTTGGGCAAAAACGCAAGGCGGGCAGGGTCGGCACTTCCTTCTTCCGCCGAGGGTTTCTACATTTGTGAACGGTTTCACAAGCCCGCCGGTTTCGACGATCCGTTCACAGGCGGCTCGCTGTATTCTCAAAGATACGATGGAGGTGTTGTTTCATGCGGAAAATGATCGCGGCCCTGGCATTGATCGGTCTGGGATGCGGTGGTGGCGAGTCCGCCAGTCAGGACCAGGCCGCATCGGCTGAGCCGCCGGCATCGGCTCCGGCGGCGCGAACCCAGCCCACCGGCACGGGTACCGTGCACGAAGTGCAGATGCTCCTGACGGATGACGGGAACTACCGGTACATTCCTGATCAGCTCACCATCAAAGTCGGCGACACGGTGCGCTGGCTCAACATCAACGGATTCCCGCACAACGTGGCGTTTTACGAGGACCAGATCCCAGCGGGTTCGGCCGCGACCCTGGCGTCGTTGATCCCCGCGCAGGGCAAGCTGTCCCCTCTCAGCAGCGCGTTGCTGCTCCAACCCAATCAACAGGTTGAAATCACCTTTACCGGCGTCCCAACAGGTGAGTACGTGTACTACTGTACTCCTCACGAAGCGCTTGGCATGGTGGCAACGCTCACGATACAGCAGTAATCACCGCGTTCAACGTGTCACGGGGTCGTCCATTGCTTCGGTGAGGACGACCCCCTTTTCTTACACCCCATGATCGCGCTCGAGTGTTTGGGTCCCCTTTCAGTCACGGTGGACGGAGGCGACCCCCCACCCGAACTCTTGTGGCGAAAGCACCTCGCGCTCCTCGTCTATCTCGCCTCGTCTCCCAAAGGCGCCACGCGTGACCACCTCATCGGCTTGCTCTGGCCGGAAAAACCAGAACCTAAGGCGCGACATTCTTTGAACGAGGCGCTGCGCGTCTTGCGTCGCACGGTAGGGAAAGCCCTCACCACCGACGGCGACGTGGTGCGATTGGACGGGAGTGCCGTGACGGTTGACGTCGATGACCTTTCGTCAGCGGACATCCGCGGCGTCTTTCTCGAAGGGTTTTCCGTACCGGATGCGCCCGCGTTCGAAGACTGGCTCGCTCGAGAGCGCGAGCACCGTCGCGTGCTGGTGCTGGACCATCTCGACGGGGCCGCCGGCACGGCGATCGCGCGGGGCGCCCTCACCGCCGCGCGGCAATCGGCGCAGCTGGCGCTGGCAATCGAGCCTCGGCATGAACCCGCCACACGCATGCTGATGCGGGTCTATGCCCTCGAGGGGTCACGGGTGCTTGCGATCCAAGCGTTCGAGCGCCTCGCAGTATTGCTCCGGAGAGACTACGACTTGGAGCCTGATGAAGAGACGGCGGCCCTGGCGAGTCGCATCCAGCGGGAGCGCATGGTCGGTGGCGTTCCTGCTGCGATGGAGGAACCCACTTCTGCCGTGCCGCTCATTGGGTCGGGATCTACGCTCCTCGCGCTGGCCTCGGACGTGTGGGGTGGCGTCAAGTCCGGTACCGCAGGGGTGATTGTTCTCAGGGGCGCCTCCGGCACCGGGAAGTCGCGGATATCGGACGAAATTGCCGCTCGGGCGCGTCTCGACGGAGCGGTCGTGACGCTGGCGCGAGGACTCGACGGAGACACGGCAGGGGACATTTGGCTGGCGCTCTTCCGCGGCGGACTCGACGTACCGGAGCTCGGTGGTGCTGCGCCGGAGGCGCTCGCGAGTCTGGCGGCACTCGACCCCGATCTTCGGCATCGATTTCCGGGGGACGCGGCGGTCCGCATGCCGGTCGGCGATGCCGTTCGGCACGTGCTGCGAGCGATCGCGGATGTTCGCCCCGTGCTGGTCGCGCTCGATGACGCCCATCGCGTGGATCCGAGCGTCATCGCGCTCTTTTCTTCCATGGTGCAGCGGGCCGATGGGGCCGCCGTCTGTGTGGTGATGACTGCGCCAGACATGTCAGAGGCCGTCGATGTGTTGTGCGAGCACGTAGGCCGGGACGTGAACGGGAGTGTGCTTCGCCTGAAACCGTTCGACTCCATGGCAACCGAACAGCTGGTGGAATGGGCGTTTCCCACTTACGAGCGAGCGGCACGCGAACGGTTGGCGCGTCGCGTGCTGGCGGAAACCGCAGGGAACCCGTTTCTCGCCGTCGAGTTCGTGAAGGCAGTCACAGGGGGGCTCAGCATGGGTGAGCCTTCGGCTTCTGCGGTGTGGCCGGCTGAGTCGCGAACGCTCGATCAGACCATGCCCGGTGATCTACCCGAGACGGTGGCCGCCGCGCTCAGACTTCGGTTTCGAGCGCTCAGCGAGCCGGCTCAGGCGATTCTCTGTACGGTGGCCGTCGTGGGAGGAACCCGGCCGCTCGCCGATCTGGCGCGCGGGTCACGCCTGTCGGACCCCGATGCCGAAGCAGCGCTGGACGAACTCGAGTGGGCCCGCTGGCTTGGGGGTGATGCCCGGGGGTACACCTTCGTGACGAAGTTGGCCCGAGAGGTGGTGCTTGCCGATATGATCACGGGGGGCGAGCGACGGCGCATTCGCGACCGGGTTGGTTTGGGATGAGCCGATTGGCGGGTGGGTCCCATGTATGGAGCGATCTGTGTCGCTGACGGCGCTCGTTCGAAAGCGCTACGGCAACCCCGTGTGGGATGGGGTCATCCGCCTGAGCGGGCTGGTCGCGCTTCTCGCGATTCCCATGGCACTGTATCTCCCTGGAACCGGGGGGATGGTGGGCTTTGCCCTGGTGACGATTTGGGTGAACGGGCCGATATCGCCGCTACTTCCGTCGACCTACGAGCCGATCCTGATGCTTGTGGGGCGTCTCTATCCCCCGCTCCTGGTGGCCACCGTGGGAGTGGCTGGGACCATCTATGTCGAGTACCTGAATTACCACCTGTATCGCCGAGTCCTCCAGCTGAACGCCCTCGGCAAGCTCCGGAAGGGGAAGACCGTCGAGCGAGTCGTCCGTTTGTTCGAGAAAGCGCCGTTTTTTACCGTCTGGCTCTGTAGTTGGTCGATCATCCCCTACTGGACGGTTCGATTCATCTCACCGCTAGCGGGTTTTCCCGTTGGTCGCCATCTTTTTGCGACGTTTCTCGGCCGGTTCCCCCGTCTGTGGTTTTTTGCGGCGCTTGGGGCTTGGTGGAGCGTGAGCACCTGGGTGCTCGTCGTAATCTCATTGGGGTCGATCGCGATTGCGCTCACCGTGTATTTCGTGAGGCGCGCACGCGGCAAGGCTACGAATGAGGTTGAAGAGCTTGCCTCGCAGGAGGCATGACATGAATTACACAAAAGGGGCTATCGTGAAGACTGCTGTTGCCATCGTCGCCGGACTCGTGACCATCGGCGCTGCCGAGTTTGCCGTCGCGCAAGAAGCGGGTGTCCGCATCATCAACGACGAGGCGAACCGCGAGTTCGTCGTCGTGATCGGGCCGGTGGACCTGCCAGCCGGGATGGATCACTCACATGGCGCCCACGGCGCGGTGTTCCCACCGGTGGGCGAGGTCCAGTTTCCCACTGCTGCGTACCTCAAGGGGTTTTCCTACGAAGTGGTCGACGGAGACGGAAACGTGCTGCCGTCGGAAATCGTGCACCACCTCAACTTCATCACGCCCGACAACGAGGAGTTGTTTCTCCCGATCTCGCAGCGGCTGCTGGCCGTTGGCAGCGAGACCGGCAACCAGTCCATGCCCGGGTGGCTGTTGGGGGTCCCGATTCTGGAGGGACAAAACTTGGTTGTCACCAGCATGCTGCACAATCCCACCGGCGAGCCGCACTCCGGCGTCGAGGTGCGGATGCACATGGAGTACGTGAAAATCGGACGGCCCTGGCCGCTGTTCAGTGTGTACCCGTTTCAGGTGGACGTCGCGTTCCCTGCCGGGGACAAGAGCGTGGATCTCCCGCCGGGGCCATCGCAGTTCTCGTGGGAGGGGAGCCCGTCCCTGGAGGGGCGTATCATGGCCATCGGTTCGCACCTGCATGAGTTGGCGCAGCGCATCCGGTTCGAGGACGTCACGACGGGGACGGTAATTTGGGAGGGGCTGCCGATCCGGGACGACGACGGCGAGCTCTCCGGAGTGACGATCGGGCGCCTCTATCGTCGGCTGGGCGTGAAGATCTATCCGGACCGCGTCTACCGGGCCACCGTCTTTTACGAAAATCCGACGCAGGATACCATTCAGGCCGGCGGCATGGGTGTCGTGGCCGGCGTCTTCATGCCTTCAGGGGGCGGTATCTGGCCCAAGGCCGACAAGACCAACGAGCTGTATGCGCTCGACCGGCGCCATTATCTCCAGGAGGTCCGAGGAAGCTACGACCTGATCGCCAGCGGGGGCGGCGTCATCGAGGGAGCGACGACGACGCACGAACACTAAGGAACGTTCAACGTCCAACAAGGAACGTTCAACGTCCAACATCCGACGGCGCCGATCGTTCGGGTTGGATCGCCGAAAGCCGATACTCAAGCGTTGACAGTTGAACGTTGAAAGTTGAGCGCTGAAGTTTCTCACGCAGGCACCCGGCTCCCGACCCACCCCGCTCCGATCCCAACGGCGAGACCGGCGATCGCGTCCACGCCGTAGTGCATCTGGCAGTAGACGGTTCCGACGAGGAGGAGCAGCGCCGGGAGGATGAACGCCACCGCAAGCGCGCGCAATTGAGACCAGAGCGCCATGACGACGGCGGCGGTCGCTGCAACGTGTGAAGAGGGAAACGCCGTGCCAAACGCCGACCCTCCGTCCAACACCCAATACACGAGCCGGGCGCTCCACACGTCGCGAACCGGGCCTGTTGGGTGGGAAAGCGCGTAGTTCGGACCCGCCACGGGGAACAAGAGAAAGACGACGTAACAGCTCACGAACGCGATCATGGTGGCAAGCACGACACGTCGTGCCTCCGGTTCCCGCCCGCGGGCCAGCAGCAGGATCGGTCCCAAGACCACGATCGGGTAGTACGCGAAGTACGCCAGGTGAAGCACACCCGACCAGAATACCGATGGCGAGTTGCGGATCCAGTCATACGATACCTGTCGTCCGAACAGGGCGATGTCCCATTCTTGCAAGATCGCGTCGTGCGCCAGTGTCGCCAGGACATCAGTCTGTAGCGTGAGAATTCCCAGCTCGGAATAGAGCGCCGGTGTAATGATGATCGGATAGAGCACGTACATCGCGCGGCCGAGTTTGTGTCGAGACTCGAGGCGATCGGCAACGAACAGCAACAGTCCGACGAGACCGTGCATCGCGATGAGCCACCAGAAGCTCGACTCCGCGTAGCTGCCCCGCACCACCATCACGACGGTGACGAGTGCGAGGTACCCTGCCACCAGTTTGTCGACGGGTCTCAAAGCCATTGATGGTCGCGGTACCACTGCGCGGTATCGTGCAGACCGGCGTTGAGGGCAAGGCGCGCCCTCCATCCGGTCGCACGCTCGAGAGCGATAGGCGAACACGTCCACGCCTCGGCGAGGAGTTCGTTTGCCTTGTCGCGGTTGAGCAGCGTGGTGCGGCCCACGACCCGAGAAGCGGTTCCGATCGCCGAGAGTGCGACCCGCGTGGCCCAGGCCGGGATCGTGACGATGTGTGGTTTGGAGGTGGTGAGTTTTCTCGCGGGTTGAACAGCGCGGTGCACGGATTCCGCCAGCGTTCTGGAGGTGACGACCTCCGAGTGGCAGGCAAAGAATGTGCGTGACGCCGTGTCAGGGGTGACCACGCTGAGCAACGCGGCTACCAGGTCCCGAGCGTGTATGAGTGACAGTTCTTGTTCCCCCGATCCGAAGAGCGGGACGAAGCCGGTCTTCGCGACCTTGAAGAGGGGGAGGAATTCCTTGTCACGAGGTCCGTAGACGCTGGTGGGGCGGACGATCGTCCAGGGAAGACGAAGCGCTTTAACGGCGTCTTCTCCCGCGAGTTTGCTCGCTCCATAGCTGCTGACAGGGTTGGGTGGGTGATCTTCGGTCGCGACGTCTCCCCGCTTGGACGGACCGGCGGCCGCCTGACTGCTCACGTACACGAATCTCTCGAGGGTTGGCGCGGCGCTTGCCGCGGCGGCGCAGAGCCGCTCGGTCCCCTTGGCGTTGACGCGAAAGAACTCCTCGCGGTTCCTGGCCGAGGTAGCGCCTGCCAGGTGATAGATGGTGTCGGTGTTCGCGCACCCCTCGCTCAGCGCGGCGGTGTTCGATAGATCGCCCTGCACGATGTCGACGGTCTGCTCGGGAAAGAGGCGGCGCGCTTTGGCCGGGTTCCGTACCAGACAGGTGACCGTATCGCCCCGCGCGTGAAGTGCGTCTACGAGATGCGAACCGACGAAGCCGGTTGCCCCGGTGACGAAGGCTCTCACAAGCGTCGGTCGTAGAACCGGAGCGTCTTGTAGTTCTCGAATCCGAGCCGGACCAGGCCGTTGTTCATCGCCACGTTGTCCTCGAGAATCCAGCCGGCTTCCGCCCACCGGTACCCCTTCGCGTACCCCTTCTCCCAGATCCAGTGGTACATCAAGGCGTCCGCGCCCGTTTTGCGATACTCCTCCAGCAGGCCGAGCAGCAGGATACGAATCCGCTGGATCTTGCGGGAGGCCCACAGCACGTTCACGATGCCGGGGAAGAGTTTGCCGGACGGATTCTTCTTGAGCGCGACGTTCAAGTCCGGGAGTCCGGCAGCAAATCCGATGGGTTTTCCCTCTCGTTCCACAAACACCACGAGATCCGGAACCACCACGGGTTTCAGCTGCTTCGCCAGGTGATCGATCTCGGCGTTCGTCATCGGGACGAAGCCCCAGTTCTTTTCCCACGCCGCGTTATAGATCTCTTTGATGAGTTCGACGTCGTCCCAAAAATGCTTCATACGGAGACTTCGCAGCGTGATCTTTTTCCGCTTCATGATGAGCTGCGCACCGCGGACGAGGCGATCTGGGATATTCGGGCTGGCCGTTTGGTACTGGTAGACGTCCTTCGCCTTGGCGAATCCCGCGCGTTCGACGAGGTCCCGGTAGTAACGCGGGTTGTGTGGATTGAGCACCGTCGGTGGCGTATCGAGTCCCTCGACGAGGAGTCCGCACTCGTCGTTGGTCGACGGCGACACGGGGCCCCGCACGGTGTCGAGCCCGCGGGGTCTCAGCCAGTCCGCGGCGGCGTCGAACAGCGCATCGGCGACCCCCTGGTCGTCGACGCATTCGAAGAAGCCAAAGAAGCCCACGGCATCGCCCTGAAACTCGTTATGGGCTCGGTTGTGGATGGCCGCGATCCGCCCGACGATGTCGGACCCACGACCGTCCTGTGTGTGCGCGATAAAGTAGGCGGCGTCCGCGTGTTCGAAGAAGGGGTTTTTCTGTCTCGAGAGGAGCGTCCGGATGTCCATGCGCAACGGGGGGACCCACAGTGGGTCCCCCCGGTGCAATTGGTACGGTAGCGCGATGAAGCGTTCGAGGTCGGCGGCCGAGTGCACCGGCCGCACGACGACCTTCGGACTCAAATGACGCCCAACTCCTTGCCGAGCTTGCCGAGCGTGTCGAGCGCGAAATCGAGCTGAGACTGCGTATGCGTTGCCATGAGGCTCGTCCGCAACCTGCACTTGTCGGGCGGTACCGCAGGTGGAACGACGGGGTTCGTGAACACCCCCGCGTCGAACAGCTTTCGCCAGAACAGGAAGGTTTTTTCGAGCGGCCCGATCAGCACCGGAATGATCGGTGTCTGTGTCGGACCGATGTCGAATCCCATTGATCGGCAACCCTCTTGGAA
>JBFIZG010000150.1:0-7903 GCA_041604955.1 Gemmatimonadales bacterium
CCTCCCGGTTGGCGTATGTAAACGCTTCGAGCATCGAGACCCGCTCGTCCTTGTCAGTGTCCGCAACATCCGTCGCGAACGCATCGACAAAGAACTTTCCGAACTGTGTTTCGTTCCGTTCGAACCCGCTCTTCGTGGCGGTGAGGATCGTGCGACGTTCTCCTGACAGCGCCCCGATGAAGTCGCCGCTCGCGCTCGTCGTGTTTACGAAGGCGATTTGCTGGGTGGGAAACCGGTCGAGCGCCTTCGCGAAATCCGTAGCCGAGAGATCGGGCCCGGGCACGTTGAAGTGGGCTTCGTCACCGCGGGAACTCCCGTGCCCAATCAACACGATCGCGACGCGATCAAACGGTCCAGCTCGTTCCGCCAACTCATCGAGCACCCGCAACACTTCGGCCTTCGTCGAACGCGCGCGGATGCGGTCGGCGTCGCGGTCGACCCGTTCCGCGAGGAACACGACGTTGGACGCCGACATCCCCAACCGCTCCGTCGCGGCATCCATCAGCGAACGCCCCAACGTGTAGAACCGCTCGCGACGTTCGGCGTCCCCGCCCACGCCGCTGACGATGACCAGGTGTGTTTGCGCCCGGGCGGTGGCGAAGACACCCGAGAGCGCGAGCGCGGCAAGCGCAATGGCCCTCATGCTAACCCGCGCCAGCGGCGAATGCTCCACTCGCCCGCGACCAACGCCAGGAGCAGGAGAAACAGGGCCGGCATGTCCCAGAGATCTTTCTCTTCGTACACCGTCGTGCCGCTCTCGGTGAAACTCACGTCCTCGGCGAGGGCATCCGCTGTTTCTCCCGTGTAAAAATGTCCGCCCGTCTCGTCGGCGATTCGCCGAAGCAGCGACGCGTGCATCTCGGCGTCAAAGTATTCAGTTGCGAGTTGCGTGGCGTCGACGTACGTCCGATCGAAACCCAGCTCAACCCCGCCCTGCCGCGCCTCGACCCGGATGTCGTACAGTCCCTCTTCATCGGGAATCAGGGCCGCCCGGTACTCGCCGTCTCGCTCGACGTTCCATTCCATTGGCAGCTCACGAACGGCTCCGGACGGAGTAGTCGCGTACGCCGTCACCTGCACGTCGTTCATCGCCATGAAGCTGGAATCGGACACCAGGGTCGTGATCGTCACCGATTCGCCGGGCGCGACCTGGTCACTTGCGGTCGATGCCGTGACCTGTGGCGGCACGTAGCTCACGAGCCAACGGAGCAACTGGCGCCACAGTGTCTCGTGGGTCTCGTCCTCCAGCGGAATGTCGGCATGCATCTGCCAAATCCATGAATCCTGCACGGGCAGCACGAGCGCCTTGCCCCGCCCGTACCGCTGATAGGCCAGAACGACGTACGGATCTGACCCATCCTCGGGCACCCCGGTCAACAGCGTGCTGGCGCCCGGCTTGACCGTGCGGATGGGATTCAGCATCGACAGCGCCGGGAGTGTCAACCATCGCTCGGCAGATTCGTCGATCGTGCCTGCCAGCCGCGTTGCCGGGTGTGACCGACCGAACGGCGTCAGCTGCACCTTCACCTCCGCGAAGATCGGCTCGGGCGGCGCCCCTTCCGGTGGCAGCACGACCGGCAACGCATCGGCGACCGGTGTGCCACCGTATCCGCCTTCGGCAAATGACAACCGACCGCCCAGCATGAGGAGACCGCCGCCCCGCTGACTCACAAACTCTTCGATCATGTCCAGCTGGTCGTGGCTGAACGAACTCGCTTCGACGCTTCCCAAAATCAGACCCCGGTATTGAAACAACTCCTCACGGGTTTTGGGAAAGAACCCGGCGAGCTCGTCTTCGTCGTCGACCTCGAGCCGAAGGTATTTGTCTTCCGCTGTTCGTTGAAGCGTCACCAGCTGGATGTTGTCATCGCCGGCAACGGCCCGCCGCAAGAATTTCACCTCGAACCGGGGCTCGCCCTCGAAGTAGAGGATCTTGGCCCGGCTGTTCTCTACATGCACGAGCGCCTCGCGGGCGTTGTTTTCCGAAACCAGCTCATCCGGACGCGGCGGCACCACGAAACGAAAACGTCGCGGACCCGCCTCCGAGACGGTGAAGTGCAGACGTACGGTCGTGAGCTCCCCGTCCCTGGGAAGACGTACGTCCTCGGAACTGACGATGCGTCCCGCATCCTCCACGTTGACCTGGATGGTTTGACCGCGGAAGCCCCGGTGCGCCACCATCACATCGACGGCGACCGATGAACCCAACAGGACCGCGCGAGGTGTTTCGACCCGCCGGATCTCGATGTCCTTTTCGAACTCTTCGCGCCCGAGACCCACCGCATGGACGGGCACTCCCTCCGCGCGAAGCCGGAGCAGCGACTCGGTGAGCACGTTATCGGCGTTGTGGGCCCCGTCACTCACCAGGACGAGCCCGGCGAGAGGAACCCCACTCAACTCCTGCCGCGCCCGTTCCAGCGCACCGCCAAGATCGGTGCGGGAACCTGTGTACGAGAGGGCCGACATGTCATGCAGACGCTCGACATCCTTCGAGAATCGAAAGAACCTGAGCTTGAAGCGGTCGGCGAGGTCGGCGAGCAGCGGACTCCCTTCGGGCCCAAACGTCTGATCGACGAATGTGCTCCGGGGGACCCCGTCCACATCCGCGATCTGCATGCTCCGGGAATCGTCCACCAGGATCCCCAGAAAGTTCTGTTGCGGTACGACCGTCGCGATCATCAACACGGGTCGCGCCAAACAGAAGAGCACAACGGCCAGGGCGCCCAGCCGGAGTCCAACCAGGAGGGTTTTCTGGAGTGCGCCGATCTTGCCCGGGGTACGCCAATACATGAACAGGGTGAGACACAGCGCGGCGACGCCAACGAGCAGGAGCAACCACGAGCCGTTGCCGAACGCCAACTCGCCGCGCTCGAACACGACGGGGCGGTACTTGAACAGAAAGACAAAGACCGTCCCGAACAGATCCATGTCTAGTGGGTCATGCCGTAGATCACGAGGTTTACTCCCATCTGATACGCAAAGTTAGAGAACTTGATCGGATAGTATGGGTTGTCGGCGTGTTCCCACGCGTCTCCGAGATCCGTATTCCAGTTGATGACGACCATGAGCCGACCGTCGTCGTCGAGAATTCCCTTTAGAGAAGGAACGTAACCATCCTGCTCCCATGTCGGCCCTCCTCGCATGCCCCTGCCCACATTGGGAACTTGAACGAGATCCCCGATTTGATAAAACACACGCAAGAGCGGATGGTCGGCCGGAATATCCACGATGGGATGCTCAGGCAGCACACGGCTCATCTCGTTCTCAAAGTTGGCCCATTGTCGGCTGCCCCAAAAGTCGTCGACAACCAGGAATCCGCCCGCGAGCAGATAATCGCGAAGCCCAACTACCTCCGGCGCGGTCAAGGACATCCGGCCCACTTCCAGGATATAGAGGAACGGGAACCGGCGAACGTTGGGATCGTCGAGACGCACCGGGTTTTCGCGCTCGTAAGCATTGATCCCCGTCAAACGTCGGAGACCAAAGACAAAATGCTGGTCCGCCTCGGGATAATCGATCCGCCAGGGTTGGTCGCCTCCCCAACTGCTATAGATCGCCCGCGTGAAATAGAACGTCTTGCCCGGTGGCGCCGGGTCGGTGAACTGACCCGACCGCTGGGATCTCGATGCAGGCCACCTGGAGGGACCGGACCGCTGCTGGCTCGGTGCGGTCAGTACGCCGGCTCTGGTTGCCGCCATCGTCGCCATCGTCGTCGCCGTGCCGGCTGCAGCCAGCGTGGCCAACGTGACCAGCGTGGCCAGCGTGGCCAGCGTCCCATAGCGAGCGGAAGTCCTCATTCAGCCTCTCTGTACTCGCCGGCCAGGCCGGTCACACTCCATACCGACACAGGAACCCAATGGTTCCCGGTCACGATCTCCCGACAGAGATACGTACAAGAGCGTCTCACGTTGATGGCTCGTACCCTGATTCTAATGCCGCATCAAAATTGCCGCGCCGTTCCCATTTGAACGTTTGTGGCGCGGCACTCAGACAAGAAAGGACCGAGGTCACAATGGGCTGGGCACCCCTTTACGTTTCGCCCACGTCGAGAATGGCGTCAGGAAGCTCAGCCACCGAATCGATCACGGCGTCCGGGACGACCTCGGATCCGTCGAGTTCGGCTTGGCGGAACTTGCCGGTTCTGACGAGAATCCCGTGGAGACCGGCTGCTTGCGCTCCCCCGATGTCGTTTTCCAGATCATCACCAACCATGACCACATGCGACAGCGCCAGTTGCATTGACCGTGCCGCCACGAGAAAGAAATCGATGCTCGGCTTCCCGACGACGGCGGCGGAAACACCGGACGCATATTCGAGTGCAGCGACAAACGGTCCGGCATCGAGTTCCAACCCGGCGGCGGCCCGCCAGTATCGGTTCTTCTGGAGCGCAACGAGCGTTGCTCCGCCAAGCAGCCAGCAAAACGCTCGATTCATCAGATCGAACGACCATTCCCGGCCGAGGTCGCCTACGACCACAGCCTCGGGAGCGCGCTCGTCGATCGTGACGCGATCGAAATCCTCCCGTGTGGCCGATGGCAGGCATAAAGCCACGCGATCGATGCCTCGTGCCGCAAGCCAGGTCGCTGCAACACTCGTTGGGGTAAACAACTCGTCGAGCTCGGCCTCGATTCCAACGGCGTGGAGCGCCTCGAGCACCTGCCTCCGTGGTTTCCGAGAGGTGTTGGTCACGAACCGAACCGAAAGACCGGCGTCACGAATCACGCGTACCGCACGTGCCACCCCGGGAAGCGGCGCCTCATCCTGATAGAGGGTGCCGTCCAGATCAAAGAGGAATCCCCGCGGCGTCGGGAGGTGACGCAACACGCGCAGGCTCACTCGAGGGCAACCACGTCCGATCTCATCGTTGGGGCGCGGCCGCGACGCCATCCCGGCGGGGGTCGGCAACGCCCATCAACTCACCAGTTCGAGGATCCCGGTACACGCCATGGATCCGGCCGAAATAGGAAGCGGACGAGTTGAGCCGGGTGCCGAACCCCCACGCTTTCAGTTCGCCGACCTGCCCCGCCCACGTCGTGTCTCCACGATCCTCCAGCACCAGGTCCGCTCCCGACGGATGGAGTCGCGGAGCGGCCATGGCCTCGTCGAGCGGCAGGCCCTGGTCGATCGCGCGGCTGACCGTTTCGACGATGGCGGTGATGATGCGTCTGGCGCCAGCGGCCCCCAAGACATAAACGGGCTCACGGTCCCGCAATAGGATCAGGGGCGAAATGGCCGAAATCGCCCGCACCCCCGGTGGCGTGCGGCCCAGGTACCCCATCGTCGCCGCGTACACGAATCCCAACTCCGGCGTGACGACCTTGGAGCCCATGGTGGGGCCAACCGTTTGAGTGAGAGCCACCGCTCTGCCGTCACGATCCACGACAGAGAGATGGGTCGTGTGGGAATTGTACTCCTCTCGAAGACTCGGGCGGGAGCGGACCGGTGACGCCGTCGGCACCGGCAGCCGCACTAGCTCGGCGCGGGCCGCCGCCCGTTCCCGCGAGACGATGATTGAAGCCGCCTGATCACCGGCCGTCCAACTCCACTCGAAGTCCTCGAATCCCAATCGAAGCGCGAGACCCACCGTGCCGGCCCACTCGGCGGGTGACATTGCGGAGAGATCGAAGTGGTCCAGGATTTGGAGAATCTCGATGGTCGTGGCACCCGCGGCCGGGAGCCATGTGGCGACCAACCCGTAATCCCGGTAGCTCCCCCGTACGACTTTCGAGGGGAGCACTCGATACTCCGCGAGGTCGTGGGCGGTGACGTACCCACCATTTGCTCTCATGTCGGCCACAATCCGCTCGGCAATGGCACCGTGGTAAAAAACCTCCGAGCCTCCCCGCGCGATCGCTCTGAGCGTTCGTGCGAGCGCTGGTTGGACGAAGCGGTCGCCCGCTTCGTACGGTAAGCCATCGGATTTCAAGAAGTGCCGGCGAGATCCGTCGTACAGGCGGAGAGCAGCCGCGGTGCTCGCTATGCGTTCCGCCTCCGCCGCTCCCAGCACAAACCCGTCCTCGGCCAGGGCGATCGCCGGCGCCATCACCTCCGCCAGCGGGAGCGTTCCGTGCTCGGCGAGGGCCTTCGTATGCGCGGCAACGACACCGGGAATGCCGATCATGCCATACCCGCTCGAGAGGCGTTCGTCGCCAATCTCATCGACTGGGTAGCCTGCCGGGACCTGGGTCGTTCCGTCGATGCCGTAAAACTCGCCGTCCACCTGGTGGATGAGCCACTGTGCGCGGCCTCCGATCCCGGACATACTCGGCTCGACCACGGCAAGCGCAAAGCCCGCCGCCACGGCCGCATCAATTGCGTTACCGCCGGCCTCGAGAATTCGCACACCGACCGCCGTGGCGAGGGCGGAACTGGTCACCACCATTCCCTCGTGGGAGCGGGTCACCTGGCTGACCTCGTCGGCCATGGCACGCGCGGCTTCCGGAACGGATCGTGGCGTACACGCCGTCCAGAGTGCGGCGCCCACGGCGAGCCCGCTGAGGAGTGGTGCCGATTTCCTTCTGAGTGTGTCGATCATGATCAGTAGATGCTCGATGAATGAGTCATTGCCGGTGATCGAGGAATCTATCGATTTGGAGGTGGCCCGCACCATGCGAAATTGGATTTGGGAACTACATCTGGCAACGCGCGCGCGGGACCCGTTAATTTGCCTCGTCAGAGCCAATGGAGACACATCCCCGTGAGTGACGAGCTGGAGAGACTCAAGGCCGCTCTCGCCGACAAGTACGAGGTCGAGCGTGAACTCGGGCAGGGTGGAATGGCTATCGTCTACCAAGCGCAGGACCTGAAGCACGAGCGCAAGGTGGCGATCAAGGTGTTGCGTGCGGAGCTGGCCGCGTCACTCGGCGCCGACCGGTTCGTCCGCGAGATCAAAACCACCGCGAACCTCCAGCATCCCCACATCCTCCCGCTGTACGACTCGGGCGAGGCCGGCAGGTTCCTCTTTTACGTGATGCCCTTCGTCGAAGGGGAGTCACTCGGTGACCTCGTCAAACGCGAGAAACAGCTGCCCCTCGAGGACGCCATTCGGTACACACGGGAGGTGGCTGACGCCCTGTATTACGCGCATGAGCGCGGGGTCGTCCATCGCGACATCAAGCCAGACAACATCATGATCACAGGCGGTCACGCCGTCGTCGCTGACTTTGGCATTGCCGGAGCCGTGACCGCGGCGGGCGGCAACAAACTCACGCAGACGGGGATGGCGGTGGGAACGCCAGCGTACATGGCGCCCGAACAAGCCGTGGGCGAGGAGGTCGATGGACGGGCCGACATTTACGCCCTCGCGTGCGCGCTGTACGAGATGCTTGTGGGTGAAATTCCCTTCTCGGGCAACACGCCCCAAGCGGTCATGGCGCGCCACGCGATGGAGGACGTTCCCCGACCGAGCATCGTGCGGAGCACCGTACCGGTGGAGTTGGAAGAGGCGATCCTCTGCGCGATGAACAAGTCGCCGGCCGATCGGTTCAAGACGGCAGCGGAGTTTTCCGAGGCACTGGGGTTCGTCGACACTGCGACGGCGACGCACCGGCGTCCCACGGCGACGGCGGCGGTCTACAAGCGACCGGGCGCCGGGCGTTCACGGGGGGTGACTATCGGCCTGTCGGCCGTTGCCCTCATCGCCGTCGGTGTGGCGGGGTGGCAGGTGTGGGGCGCGGGGGCGGGCGACACCGCCCGTGTGAGCACAGGGGGATTCGACCCCACCAGCGTCGCCGTCCTGTACTTCCAGGACCACACTCCGGGAGGCGAACTCGAATTCCTCGCTGACGGGATTACCGAAGGGTTGATCGATCAACTCTCGCAGGTCCGAGAACTCGACGTGGTGTCGCGAAATGCCGTCGAGCCCTATCGCGGAAGCACTGAGCTACGAGACAGCATTGCACGC
>JBFIZG010000151.1:0-7826 GCA_041604955.1 Gemmatimonadales bacterium
GAACCCGCCGATGCCGTTGTCATACTCGAGATCGGTTGGCCGTTCGAGGACCCTCGACGCCTTCGGCGGAACGGTGTGTTCGGGCTGCGTCACCGGAACAAACCGGGGCAGCGTGTGTGCCTCGTGCCAGAGCGCACTGAGCTGGTCGCCAAGCGAGCCCTTTCCCGTATCGAGTATCACGCGAGCCGCGTGCTCGAGCAGCGCGCGATCGGCCGAATCCAACTGCCCTGCGTTCAGCAAGAAGACACCGTCATGCGCGTCTGAAACGTCAATGCCGCTCGCCGCGATGGCTTGTTCCAACCGGTCGTGAAGCGGTTGGAGGTAGCCGGTGGATTCCTCATCCAGGACGACGACATCTACATCGATGTGGCGGCGACGCCAATAGGCTCGTGCCACGAGGAGTTGGCGCACCAACTCGAGATCGTCCGACGGCCCGACTTGAACGAGAAGAATTGGGTGGTCGCCCGAGATGCCGTGCGCCCACAGATGAGAGCGCGATCGCCACTCGTCCTCGAGCCTCGGCGTCGTGGTTCGCAATTGATGGTACGGGTGGAGCAAGGCGGAGAGCAGTTCCTGGAGTTGCCGAACCTGGTGCGGTTGGATTCCGAGTTCCTGCAGTTCGTACTCGGCATATGAGCGGCTCTGATCGAAAGCCCAGTCCACTCGGGTCAACGATCGGTAGCTGTCCTGCGTCGCCAGCACCTCGGTGCGCGACGTACCGACGCTCGTCACGAACACGAGCATAACCTCGGCATTCCGCTCGATCTCGAACTTGCAGGAGAGGGAAAAGATGGGATCGAGTGTCGCGCCGGTCGCGACGGAAAGCCGCGCACCCCCTTCATGCACGCCTGCCGGGGCCCGCCGCGTGCCGCGGTGCCCGAGAAACGCCTCGCGATCGCACTCACCGGACACTTCGATCTGTTGCACGTCGTGCACCGCTACGCCATGCGCCAGGAACACCGGATCTTCCTCAGCTGAACGGCGGCGGCGTTCGTACACCAGAACGTTGTTGGCCGTCGACTGATTCGACTGAACAAACAGTTTGTTGAACGCCTGATGTCGCTTGTCCTGGTCGCCGTCCCCGAGCACAACCTCGCCGTAACTCGTGAGCACGAGGTGCCGCGGGACATCGGAGTCGTTCACGATCGTCACTCGCCGGATCTCCACGTCGTCACTCGGCGGCACGGTGACGTTCATGCGTACGGAGATGCCTTGGTCGTGACGGGAGTACTCGGCCATGTGTGGAGCGAACTCCACTTCGTAGGCCGAGGGCGTGACACGGGTCGGTTCGTACCCAACGGACCACACGGCCCCGGAATCGAGATCGCGTAAGTACATCCAGGTTCCCCACGCATCCACCGACGGCTCACTCCGCCACCTCGTGAGCGTCACGTCTTTCCAGCGACTGTGCCCACCGCCATTGGCGGTCACCAACACGCTGACACGCCGGTTGGAGAGCACGTGCGCTTGCGGAACCGGGCTCCGTGCCGGGACGAGCCACGTCTCCACCGCAACCGGCGGTTTGATAGGCTGACGGGCGCGCTGTTCTGGAAACGTGCGTCGTTCGACCGGCACGTGCCTGGGCGCCTGTTCGAAGAGCACGAGTTCGGTACTCGCAATCCGCGGATCAGCATGGAACCGGTCGATCATGACGTCATCGTTCAGGAAATTGTTGAGCGACTGAAAGATCATTCCCTGGTGGTGCGTCATGTACGAGCGGACGATGGTGCCGTTCCGAAGCGGCCGCCCGGTCGGCGGGCCGTAATCCATGGCTTCGAATAGGCCGTATTGGCCGAACATCCCCAGCTCGGCGAGGCGCTCGAGATTTGCCACCACGTCCGACGGACTCACGGACAACGCCAACACCGACGCGTACGGCGCAATGACAATGCGATCTCCCAGCTCCGACCGAAGTCCGAGACCGGGAACGCCAAACGCCCGATACTGATAGTTTGCGTGGGCATCGAGCTGGTAAAACCCGGACTCCGAGATACCCCAGGGGACCTCATGGCTCTCGGCGAACGCCATCTGACGGCGAACCGCTGCCACCGATGTTCTGCCGAGTACGCTGTCACGAGGTGTGGAGGCAAACAAACTCGGCATCAGAAACTCGAACATGGTGCCACTCCACGAGAGCAGCACACGACGGGCGCCCACGCGTCCGAACGGGCGACGCAGGTGAAGCCAGTGCGTCACGGGAACATCGCCCTTGGCGATGGCGATCATGCTCGCAATACGCGCCTCCGAGGCAAGCAGATCGTAGTAGCTCGTATCGAATTCGCCGGCGGACACGTTGTATCCGATTCGGAACAGTTGACGCTGTTCGTCAAACAGGAATCGGAAATCCATCTCCAGAATGGCGTCGCGCGCAAACGTGCTCACTGCATGTAGGTCGGCAAGAAGGCGCTGTCCGTTCTGACGCGCGTGGTCGAGCGTCTCGCGGAGCTACACGTTCCACCTCCGAGCTTCGTCGATCGCGGACGCATCGGCGGCCACGGTGTTCAAGTGCCCGTCCAGCCGTGTGAGTAGTCCCTGTGCCTCAGAACACGCCAGCACCAGTCCTCTGAGCGTCGGCGCTTCCGCCAAACAGGCCACTAGCGCATCACTATCCGCGCGCAGGTCGCTGTCTGCGTTGTCGTACAACGACGGCCGCTCCGCGAACAGCGAAATCCATGGCTGGAGGACATCCAGCTCCCTCAGCGGCGAGACGATCGCGTAGCGTACGCGGTCGGACCACGCCCGCAGGTCCTTCAACACGTCAATCTCGAACGACCCGTCCTCACCCAGGAGGTCCGCAACCAGCGTGTTGAACGTGACCAGCCACGACGCCTTCAACTCCACCAGCAGGGCGCGCCAGCTCGCCGGATCCGGCGCGCACGCTCGGATCAACGGATTCAGCTCATCCAAATGATCGAGCAGCGCATCGAGCCGGTGCGCACGCTCGCGGCGCCGCGGAATGCGGCGGAGCAGATCGGCGAGGACATCCACGGTGTCCAGCAGACCCTGCCGCTCGACCGGTCTGGTAAGCGGCGTCCGCAGCATCGACTTGTGCGCCTGTCGGAGGACGATGAGACACGCGGCCAGGTTGCCGCTATCCACCGTTGAGACGTATCGTGGCAGCAGAGCCGTGCCGCTGACGGTTTCATACCAGTTCAGGAAATGCCCACGATACCGCTCGAGCCCCCCCATCCCGTCGACCATGTTCCGAAGCGTCGCTGCCAGCGCAAGCACACCCGTGTACCCAAAGTCGTACGCCGCCACGGGAGCAATCAACGCCAGCCCTTGATTGGTGGGCGACGTCCGTCGCGCCACCACCGACAGTGGCTCTTCTTGGAAGTTGTCCGGCGCCAACCAGTGGTCGGCAGGCCCCACGAACCGCTCGAAGTAGTGCCACGTACGTCGGGCCAGCAGCCGAAGCGCACGGCGGTCGCGTTGCGGGAGCGGAGGTTGGCGCTCCGCGCGCGGGCGGCTGAGTAGCCAAGCCACCTGCGGCGAGAAGAACCACACTACGACGAGCGGCGCGACCACGGAAAACGCGGGACGCTGCAGTAACCAGACCGCCGAACCGATCGCGAACGCGAGCACCGACGCGCCGAACATGTCCCGCCAGAACGCGCCCGGCGCGTTCTTGTCGGAAAGGGCGCGGGCCGTGTGGGCGGCAGACGTCCATTGCAACAAATACCGGCGGCTCACACGCAGCCGATAGATGGTTCGTCCCACTGCGTCGATCACGACCAGGGTCTCGTACGGAAGGAACACGACCGCGATGAGAAACCGAAAGACCTGTGTGGGAAACGACCACGCCGCCCCTCGCAGAGTAGAACTCCAGGCCGCACCGGTGGCAAGTCGTGTGGCCATCGATGCGGCACTCAACAGAATGGGAATGGCCACGACTCCCAGCGCAAACAAAAGCCACACCAAGGCGGATCCCGGCATCGCGAGCCAGCCAACGGTCATGAGCATCAGGACCGACGGGGCCACCAGACTTCGGCGGAGGTTGTCGAAGATCTTCCACCGACTGATGAGAGAGAGCCGATTCGGCACCAGGCCTTCGGTTGCCGGTACGCGCCGTCGCAACCACGGCAGCAGTTGCCAATCGCCCCGGATCCAGCGGTGCATCCGACGGGTGTAGGCGAGCACGTGATCGGGATACTCCTCGAACAGTGCGAGATCGGAGGCCAACGCCGCCCGCCCGTGGATCCCTTCGAACAGATCGTGGCTCAACAGCGCGTTTTCCGGGATCCGCCCCGACAAGCTGCGCTCGAACGCGGCGACGTCGTAGACACCTTTTCCTGCGTAGATGCCCTCACCAAAGAAGTCCTGATAGACATCGGACACGGCCCGAGTGTACAAGTCGAGCACCGTGTCGCTGTGAAAGAGCGTCGCAAAGAGACTGCTCGACGCGCTTCCCGGTGTCATCTCGATTCTGGGTTGGAGCACCGTATAACCGGAGACGACCCCGCCGTCACCGTCGAACTGGGCACTATTGAGCGGGTGCGCCAACGTCGCGACGAGGCGGGCGGCGGCCCCACGCGGCAACCCGGTATCGGCGTCGAGCGTGACGGCGTACCGAATCCCCTTCAACGCCTTCATGTCGCCGATTCGCACGTGATAGCTCGTTTCGTCCGAACCGAGCAGCAGTCGGTTGAACTCGGCGAGCTTGCCACGCTTCCGCTCCCAACCCATCCAGCATCCTGCTCGGTCGTTCCAGCGGCGCTCCCGATGAAACAGGAAGAACGGTGTTCGAACACCGTGATCGTACTGTTCGTTGAGCTGTTCCACGCCGCTCACCACCTGCTCGAGCAACTCATCATCCCCAGGCATGGACTGAGACGGCGCATCGGCAAAATCCGTCAGCAGCGCAAACGAGAGATTCTCACTCCTGTTGCCGTGGTAGCTCACTTCGAGCTTGCGGAGTAACTCGCGCACCTCCGTCGGGCTTGTGAGCAGCGTGGGCACGACGACGATGGCACGACAGTCCGCCGGAATGCCCTCGTCGAAATCCAATCTGAAAAGCGTGCGCGGCCGCCGGACGTGTGTGATCAGCCAATGCACGATGCTGACGCCAATCGAAAGCGCAGGGATCAAGGCGATGAGCCCCAGCACCCCGAACTGCAGCGGAGACGCGCCACGCGAAGATGCATAGGAGAGCGGAACGACCAGCAGCGCGAGCGTCGCCAGTGACACAGCGGTCAAGTAGATTGCGGTCGCGCTCCGCCGTATGAACCGATTGATGCGGAACGCAGCCGGCACCGAACATCCCAACTCGCGAAAGAGTTCGGCTCGTCCGTCTCCGACCAAATAGAAACCCACGTGCGAATGCGTCCCATCGCTCTCAGCGCTCTTGCTCATGGCGATCACCGCCTGCGCGACGCGGTCTTCGCTGACGCGAGCGTGGATGGCCAGCTTCTCGACGGCTTTCCGATACTGATCTCGCGTCTGAAAATCCATCCGTGCATACACGCGAGCAGGGTCGGTCTTGAGCGATCGCTCGGTGAGGCTCGCGGACTCGAAGAACTTTTTCCAATCCTCGGCGGCGAGCACGCGGAGTCCGGTCACGCACACGCCGATGTCGCGACCCGCTTTGACGAGGATGTCTTGGCTCACCTCCGGAACGAGGACAACCTCCGCCGCTCGCTGGCCAAGCTGCTGGAGCAACACGAACCGCAACATCGTAGGAAACGCCCACAGCTCACCCATGGTGAGCGGCGCGACGCGCTGAAAGCTCTCGATGAATCGGGCGGCTTGCTTGAGATCCAGCACGTCCATCCCGCCGCCGATCAACGCGCGCGCAATCCGATGGACCCTCGCCTCCGGACGTCCGGATTCATCGGTCACCTTCGGGAGTTCGCGGTAGAATCGCGGTGGGATGCCTTCGACTACCTGGTGGAGCGCTTCGGACACGAGGTAGGAATTGTCGATGAGCCACTCGGTCGCGCGCCCGAGATCGTCTCCACTCTCCTTCAACTCGGCGAGACGCGCGTCGACCCGGGCAAAGGTCTGTTCGATTCGGTCGAGCGCGCGCTTGAGTCCCCCGCCGTGTCCCCGCCGGGTCTCGCGGCACTCTTCCGCCAGGGCGACGGCCCGCTCCTCTAATGGGGCGCGTTCGCCCGGCGTCTGCTCCATCCTGTTACGATTGGGTCGTCAGGAGTCCCAGACCGGCGCCTACCTCCGACGCACGGGGCGGAGCCACCACTCTCCGGGGTAGATCCTGTAAGACCAGCACCGGGACCCTGGACGACGACAGCACGGAAAAGGCGACACTGCCGTACGGCTGGCTGGTTCGTCCGGATAGACCGTGAGCACACATGATCACCAGATCGATCGTCTCGCGTCGCACCAGCTCCTCCAACGTTTCCGCCACGTGAGGGGAAAGCGACAATTGCGTCTTCACCGTGAGATCGGGAGAGGACAGCCGTGCCGCCGCACTCCGGAGGTGACTTTCCGCCGCCATACGGTCGCTCGAAATCACGCGTTCGGCAAGCGCCGTTTCCTCGGGCGTACACGGCGCCCGGCGAGCCATTTCCGGAATCGGTACGACGTGAACCATCCAGAGCTCCGCGTGCTGCGTCCGTGCGACACGAGCCGCGAGCCGGAGCGCCCAGTCACCACGCGGTGAACCGTCGAGAGCGCTCATGACCCGACGGTAGACGATTGGTTCGACTGACGTGACCGGATACTCCGAAGGCCGGATCACCAACACGGACACGCCTGCGCTCGAGATGACCTTCTGCACGGTTCCGCTCAAAGGGAACCGGCTGTGGCCACCCCGACCATGGGTCGTCAGGACGATGAGGTCGATTCGTTCCTCGCTCGCAACCCGAGCGATCTGTTCGGCGGGCCGGCCCTCGGCGAGCGACGTGCGGAGCGGCACGCCTTCGAGCTGCTTGGCGAGAGACTCGAGGTACACGGCCCCTTCGGCTTGGTTCAGCCTCCAGTCGACGCTGTCGACCGGATCCTCGGACGCGGTCTCCATAACGCGGAGCAGGAGGATCTCGGCGTGAAAGGACTTTGCAACGGTGATCGCGTGGGGAATTGAAGACTCGGCGAGATGGGAACCGTCCAGGGGCACCAGGATGCGTCGGATCATGTCTTCTCCACCCACCGAATTGTCTTCTGCGTATCGCTCGATTCCTACTCGCAGCTAGTGACAGTGTAACTTATCCAATCTCGTTCTCCAATGGTACTGGCAGTCCCTTCACGATTGCACGCACGTGTGCGGCGCTTGTCGTTCCTACGCGTTCACCGGCTTGCGCCCCTCCCCTGAATCGCATATTGGTGCTGCCTATGCAACGAACCCAGCGAATGGCGTTGGCGTGGCACCGGGCGGTGCTCATCGGTGCCCTCGTGTCGGTTGGCTGCGCGCTCGGTGGGCGCTTGAGCTTCCGGGAACCGACGGTCACCCTCGAGACGGTCGAGATCGTCGGGATCGGCTTTACCGGCGGCTCTCTCAATGTCCGGCTCGACGTGCATAACCCGAACCGATACGAAATCCGAGCGATCCGGATGACGGCAGGGCTCGATCTGGAGGACACGCACTTCGGGGATGCCGCGATCGATCGGGACGTGATCTTACCGGCCGAAGCGAACACCGCAGTCGATATCCCCGTCACGTTTACGTGGCAGGGCGTTGGGGCGGGTGCACGCGCCTTGCTCCAGCGCGGTACCGTCGGCTACGCGCTGGACTCGCGCATCACGGTCGCTACCCCTGTGGGCGAGCGGACCTTTGAGTTCCGGGACGGCGGGGAAGTACCGTTGAAAGAATTCATTCGATAACCCATCGCGGGCTCGACCCCTCTGCGGCCCGTCCGAGGCAGCCCGACCAC
>JBFIZG010000152.1:0-7824 GCA_041604955.1 Gemmatimonadales bacterium
AAACCGAGCGCACCACGAGTCCTCGTTGCGATCGCACGGTCCGCACCGGTTGACACTTGGGGATTCGACGGGCGCACTTGCCGTGCGGCAGGGGGCCCTCCCCGCATTTTCCACCCTCGGCGCCAGAACGCGTGCAAAACCACCGATCGTTCTTCGACAGCGGCTTACACTCAAACGTCGCGCGGCAGTGGCCGCGGCGGTCCGGACCGATGCGGCAGGGTCGTCCGTCAACAGTCCAACCGCACACCCACGGCTGCGTCGGCCGCTCGTACTCGCTTTGGTCGAATCCGAAATCCTGCAATGGCGGTCGCATCACATGCCCGCGCGAAAGGCGTACGCGAGGGCCGCATGCACGATGCCGACGATCAACAGACTATAGGAAACGGGAATATGCAGGAACAGCCAGTACCGCAGCACCGTGTGGTGCGCATGCTGGTGGTCGAGTTCACTCTTCTTCCGGATCAGCAGCACGACTTGTTTTTGGATGGCGCGTTCGTCGGCGGTCAAGTACCGGCCGAGCGCGTCGAGTTCGGTGAGCAGGTCGTGTTCAGGTCGTTTGGACTGCACAAGGTGGTGCCAAAGGTGTCGCGGTTGGGCAAAGAAGCCGATCAAGCGCCGCGCGTAAAAATCGGTCAATGATGGGGATGCTGCGCCATCGATGACCTCCCGCAACTCGCGACGCAATTTGCGCCGAAGCCGTGGCTGCCGCTCGAACAACACCTGTTCGTCGAGGGTCGCGAGCCGTTTGGGGATGGCGCGCGCCAGCCAGAGGCCGACGACACCGCTGACGACAACGCCGCCGAAGAGCATTGCAAGGACACTTTCGAGAATCCCGTTTGGGACGCGGAACTCCACGTGAATCCCAAATGCCACCACGGAGAACAATCCCACGTAGATGTGTACCTGAAGCCAGGTCGCGGCACTTCCAATCGGGAGAAACGGTAGTTTTTTTCGCGCGTTGAGCAGCATGAGTGTCGCGATCAGGGTCAGCAGCACCCATCCGGAAACGAAGCTCGTGTCGCGCAACGACGTCGTAGAGACTGCAAACGCGACGAAGCTGACGGTTACACCCAGACCGAGGGCCGTCACGCCGTATCGGCGCCGCGCGGCGAGCGTGGTCATCGCGCGAGCCACCGCAAGAGCGGTCCGGGTCCTTGATTCAGATCGATGCGTGCCAAGGCGTCATGCGGACAGGCCCGTTGACACGCCGGTCCGCCTTTTTGTTCGACGCAGAGGTCGCACTTTGTCGCTCTCCTGACCGGGGCGTTGGTTGCCTCTGCCAGGACGAAGTTTCCGCCTGCATCCCGGACGTCGACCATTCGAATGTTGTGATATGGACAGCTGGCGGCGCACGTACCACAGCCGATACAGGTCGTGTCGTTAATGACGATCTCTCCACCGAGCCGCTCTCGATGGATTGCACCGGTCGGACACCCGATCATGCAGACCGGGTCCGCGCAGTGCATGCACGCGTTGGTGATCATGGTGTGGCCGAACACTGCGCCATGGCGGATAAAACGCGGATTGTTGTCGTGGGCGACGGCACATGCGCGCACGCAGTCGTCGCAGTGTACGCACCGTTGCAGATCGATTACCATCGCGGCGGTGCCGTTGATGAAACGTTTCTCGACGAGGAACTCGAGCAAGTCGTCACTTCGCGTATCTCGTGGCTCGACCGACGGAATGTCCGGTGTCGTAAGATCAGTGAGTGGGGGCGGGAGCACGTCCGGAGGGACCAACGGATTGTTCCGGTCGGTTCCGAGCACGTGTCGCTCGATGATAGCGGTCGGGACGAGCAACACCGCTGCGTACCCGACGGCTCGCAGCGTGTGCTGGAGCGGAATCCCGGAATCGGTTCGCCAGTTGTGGATCAGCTCGTCCTGCCCGTAGACCTGGCCGCGGCCCAGATAACTCACCGTTCGGTGTCCGCCGCCAAAGCGCTTGCTCACCCGCACGAAGCCAGACCGCACCAGGATCAGCCCGTTGGGATAGTGGCCCTCCTGCACGATGATCGGCTCGCGATCGAGAGGACTCGCACCGTCCTGGACGATTCGCTTATACGACGCGTACCAGTCGAAATCACCAAACGTTTCGAATTGCGTCGCCTTCACGACTTGGTCCATCGCCCGACATTTGTCGCACGAGCACCCCGGTGCGGCTTCCGGATGGGCCAGGTGCGCGAGGATCGGGGTTTCGAGCAGGTGCCGTTGCAGATTGCGCTGGCGGTACAGCTGATCGATATGGGTCCGGAGCAAGCTGTCTCTCCGCATGATGTCGCGCAGCCCCTGCCACCGAATCTCCAGTAGCTCTGTCTCTGCTTCGGCAAATACGGTCGCGGTTCGCGGAATCCGCCCGAGCGCGGCGGTTTCACCAAACAGCTCGCCCGGCCCCAGGCGCACCGTTCGGGATTTCTCGATCACGGCCGGGACGTCCTGCAGAAAGATCCGTGTATTGCCGAGATCGTCATCCCGCGATCCAACCTCTTTGCCCGACGGGTATCCAGGCGCCGTTCGCACCTCCGGCTCCCGGTGGTTGTTCCAGAGTTGTGCGATGGCGCCCACGATTCCCTTCTTCTCCGATGCCTGCGATTCACGCACCGGGTCCGGTAGCGCGACACCTGCATCCAGCACGACTCGGACGGTCCCGGACAACACCAGAAACGCCGAGTTTCCGTAATCTCCTTGCCGTGTCACGAGGTCGCCGGCACGATAACGACCAATGCGGGAGTCGTTCCGTATGATTCCGCTCAAAGGCGTTTGGCTCGAAAAGTTGTCGGGATCCATTCGGCTAAACGGGGCCGTCGCGAGAATGCGATCGACGTCGGCGCTCCGCATAGCCGGGTCAAACGGCTCGTCCCACCGTTGCGGTCGCTGGACGATCGCGACCCCCAGCGTCGACGTGGTGGCGTCGGAAGGCGCAGCGTGCTCGCGGATCGCGATGGTCTTGTCAGGCGTCGTCATCCGCGCCCGCCGTCAGGCATCCAGGACGAGATTGGTCTTGGGAATCGAGATGCACGTCAGGCACGAACCCTTTTCCGGCATCGTGTCCGGTTCGGTGAGGTAGGCGACTTGGCCCTCTTTGATCGCCGTGAGACAGGTATTGCAGTTCCCGACGCGGCAGCCAGAGTCCATGGCAACACCGTTTTTTTCGGCAAGCTCCAACAAGAACGTGTCGTCCTTACTCCAAGCACAGGTCTTGTTCGACTTCGCGAACGTCACGCTGAGCGCCCCCGGCGCCTGTATTGCGAGGGTCCGCGTCGCACTCGGAGAGCGCTTGACCGTCGCCGGGCCAAACGCCTCGAACCGGATATCGTCGTCCGGCACGCCCCAGTCCGACAGTCCCTCGACCATCGCAGCCATCATCGGTGGTGGGCCGCAGATATAGAATTGATAGTTGTTGGACGGCAACAAACGCTTGAGGAGGTCGACGCTCACGCGTTCGCGGTGATGATAGTCCCTTCCTTCCTCTGCCGTGACCCCGCTGCTCCGGGCGCCGTCGGGCTCACTGTAACAGACATTGAGATGTACGTTGGGATGGTCCCGAGCCACTTGCTGAAGATGCTCGCGCTGGATGTGCTCATCCCCGTGCCGAACTCCGTAAAAGAACCAGGCTTCGCGTCGAGACCCTTTCTTGACGATCGCATTCAACATGCTGAGAACCGGGGTCACCCCCACGCCACCCCCGATGAGCACGGCCGGTCGTTCGTGCCTCAGGTCGAGAAAAAATTTTCCCGACGGCGCCATCACGTTGAGAATGTCACCCTGCTGAACGCGGTCGTGAAAAAAGTTCGAGGCCAGGCCAGGAGGCGCGTCCGGATGGTTTCGGGGTGGGAGGGCTTTCTTGATGCTCACCCGGTAGTGCTCGGGGTCATGGCAATCAGATAAGGAGTAGCACCGCACCGTCGGTTTGTCGCTGTTTCGGCCGTCCGGGCTCGTCGGCTCCGCGAGTGCCGTGCCGCACTGCCGGCAGAACCGCGCGTTGGGTGGGTTTGTCTCGCCGCACCTGGCGCACGGGCGAAGGGCCGTCCGGATATCGAGTTCAAACGTGAGAAACTGTCCCGGGTGGAACTCGGGTAGGGGTCTGCCGTCGTGCGGAGCGAGATAGAACGAGCAGATGTCGCCGGCGGGATTCTCGAGGACTTTTCGGAGGACGGCGAACTTACGGTATCCCACCCAGGAGAGGTCGCCCTGGTTTGCCCGCTTGGCGGTGTGGACTGCTTCGGCGCTCGCCCTGGCGCGGTCGACCGCGTGATCGAGGATCGCTTGGGAGGTCCGAGTTCGACGGACGTATGCGAATAGCCCGTATCCCGCCTGCGTGAGGACCAGGCCAGCTATGAGAACGCCCAGTACCTGTAACAGCATCGCGACCTCGTTCAGGCCCGCTCGGTTATCCTCGGATTTGCCGCAGAGGTTCGCGCACCTCGGTCAGTTCAGGAAAATCGCGTGAAATCGCCTCGTACAATTCGACCGCCTTGTCTTCGTCACCCGCGTCCTGGTGGGTGAGTGCCTCGCCAAAACGCGTTATAGCCTCGGCCGGAATGTCGCGCGACCGGCGTTGCTGCTGCCGTTCCGCAGACAGCGGTGTCAGCTCGACGTCCTGGACCAGCTTTGACGCGAGTTCGACGAGCATGTCGTACATGTCCTCGCGTTTGTTTCGCACGCGTTCGGTCTCGATGATCTCGCTCGTTTCCACATTCACGATGCGCACGTCGATCCGAAAATCGCCAAATAGGTCGATGAAACTCCCGAGCACCATGTACCGGGCACCGACGATGTTCCCGATTTGGGCAGCCGTTGCCGAGTTCACCCTCCCAGAAGCACCAAGGTCCTGCTCCGTCAGGATTTCGTTCAGAACCCCCCGCTCGACGATGCGCAACGCCCCGATTTCGGCGAGTTCCGTCATGAGGATCTGTTGGAGACCGACTCTGAGGGCGGCGAAATCTTGGGCGTCCTGGCCGTAGGATCCACCGTCATCGAGCGGTAGCACGGCGATACCGGGACGCGTGTCCGGAACCTGAGCAGCTCCGACGGATGGCAGGGCGACCCCCGCGGTGATGACCAGTGCAACAAGCGAGCGGATTCGCATGGGAACCTCCTCATGGCAACACCAAATCACCGCGACTCGGTCCGGCCCGAGCCGCAGCGGACCCGTGTACCTGCACAAGAATGCAAAAGCGGACACGATGTGCAAGGTACCGTTGCCGTTTGCAGCGGCGGCCCGGTCGGATCGCGGCTGGCAGATTGGCGTTTCCGGCGGGCGCGTTATAAGTTCGTCCATCCTCCAACCGCTTCGATGACCATGCCGAGCAACGTCGCTGTGCCAGCTCGCCGCCGGCTTATCATGTTGGTTGTGTCGGTCGGGCTCCTCATTTCCGTTGGGTGCCGCCGAGAGTCCTCGGGGTCCGGGTCGGATCCTACGCAGGGACAAACCGAAACCATCCGAGAAAACCCCAGTTACACGTCGAATCCGCGGATGACGGGTTATGTCAGTGCGGTGACCCTGAGTGTGCGGTCTGAACCCGGCACGGCATCAACGGTCGTTGGCTTCCTGTTCAAGGGTGACCGTGTGGACGTCTATGAAACCGCGGACGTTTCCGGTGCCACCTGGTACCAGGTGAATGACGAGGCCGGGTACGTGGACGGTTGGGTGTCCGGCCGGTTCATCTCGGGCCGACCGATCGCGTCGGATTTCATCGTGCCTGCCGATTACGGTCGGCCCGTCACGCCCACCACGCTGCTCACCGACGTCACGGCACAGTACGTGGGAATCCGCGGGTGTATCCGTTGCCACAGCGAAACAGACCGGGCCGGTGAGTTTCCGAGGGGTGCGTATGGGGTGTGGCGTGACCACTACCATGCCGACGCGTACCGGACGCTCTCCCGACCGTACACTCGGGCGCTCGCCCGTCGGCGGGGGGTGAACGACCCCACCACCGATTCGCGCTGCGTGAAATGTCACGTCGCGGCGTACGGCGTTCCGGCGTCGCGGCTCGGGCCCAACTACCGGCATGAAGATGGGGTGACGTGCGAAGTGTGCCACGGCCCCGGCGGGGACTATCTCCTCAACCACTGGGAGGGGACGGATGGGTTCGAGTCCCGTGAGGCGATGGGCTTCCGAGTGTACCGGTCCATCGAAGAACGCGATCGGGTTTGTCGTTCCTGCCACAACACGCTGAGCCCGACATACAAGCCCTTTAACGTCGCCGCCTTTTCGAGCGCCATTCGTCACTGGGGCGGCGAATACAATTTCGTGGAGGTGGCGCGAGAAGAGGACGTCGCGACGACGCGTCCCGAGCCCGTTGCTCGAGCGGCGGACCCACCGCAGGATCCGGAACCGCCGGCGGTTACGAATCCCGCCACCGACCCACCACGACAGCAGCCCGCGCGGGCTCGACCTCCCGAGGTCGTAACGCCTCCCGCCGATCCGCCCGCCCGGGCCGAGCCGGCGGAACGGACGCCGCCGCCCCCGGCCGATCCGCCGGCAGCCGCCAGCGCCAGCGATGACGGCCCCAATGAAATGATGCTGGATGAAGATGGACGGCGCGGCCGAGTGTTCTTTCCACACCGCGACCACCATACCGATTTCGTTTCGGCCCAAGGAGGCGTTGGCGAGTGCCAGGTGTGCCACCACACAACCGAAGCCGCCGAGCCGGTGGACGAGGGGTGTCGTGACTGCCATGAAGATGTGAGCACCGACGACACGCCCAATGCTGAAAAGGCGTTTCACAATTCGTGTCGCGCGTGCCACCGTGAGGAGCAGGCAGGCCCAACGAAGTGTAGCCAGTGTCACGAGCGCGGTTCGTGACGCACGGCGGCGGCTTTGGAGCGCCGGACGTTCGCACATGCGTCATTCTGCTGGTGACACTCGCAGTCCCAGCCGGCGGGACCCTCGCCGCTCAACAGGACTCCCTTGCGCAACGCTCTCAATCGGCGGAAGACACGACGCGCGCGAGTGCCGTGTTGACGGCCGCGCCCCCGGCTGACAGCGCTTCGCTTCCGCAACTCACTCCGGCCCTCGACCGCCGTTCGCTGCCGAATCGTTGGCGTCGGCTGGATCCGAACGGACTGTTGGTCTCGTACTCTCTGCTCAACCCGTACGGTCAGAACCCGCTCAAGGGTGATTTCGCCGTGCTGGGCCAGAACACCTTCGCGGTTCTCACCCTCATCGGAAACCCCGCGGCAAACGTATCGAGTCAGGAAAACGTCGATCCGCAGTTCAACAACCGCCTCGTGGGAGCGTTCGAGCTCTTCAACGGCCTCACGGTGTTCAAGCCCAAAACTTGGAGCGTCAGGGGCGCCGTCCAAGGGCTGTTCAACCGAGGAAACGCCGACCTCGAAGAGCTGGAGTTGTTGGAGTTGTTTGGCGAGTTCAAGCTGACCGACATCGGAAGTCAATCATACGATTTCGCGTCGGTTCGCGGAGGTATTCAGGCGTTTGCGTCGGACTTCGACGGGCTGATCTACAACGATATCAACCTGGGCGGCCAATTGTTCGGTGAGGCGGCCGCCAACCGATACCGCTGGACCGCGGCGGCCTTCAGTCCGCGGGTCAAGTCTCCGGGAAACGGCGTCACGTTCGATGCCGTGAATCAGACGGTAATCGTTGCGAATCTCGTCGCGGAGGATTTCATACGGCCGGGGTTCAACGGACTGTTCTCCGTGCACGCCAACCTCGATCGCTCCGTGGACAACAACAATTTGGATGCCTACTACATCGGGTTCACGAGCGACGGCAATCTCGGGCGGCTGGAGTTTACCCCCACGGTGTACTTCGCGTTTGGGAAGGAAGACGCCAATCCCATCGCCATGCAGGAAACGACCATCA
>JBFIZG010000153.1:0-7803 GCA_041604955.1 Gemmatimonadales bacterium
ACTACGCAGCGAAACTGTGGTAAGAGTGCGGTGTGTACCACGAAACGGCAATGGAACGACCATTACACGGGTGTACGCGAGATCCGTGATGATGTTTGCCGGGTGAAGCGTTCCGACGGGCCTGTCTGGTTCCACGTTTGCGACGAGATTGACCTCCCGTCGCGGTCAGAGCGCGGCATAGATCACGGAGATGCCGAACGCGAGCGAAAACACCCCTGCCGGCCGAAGCACCGAAGGGTGCATCCAGAGAATCTCAGCTGGACGTGGGACGCCCCCCGAGGGCTCGAGGACCTCGTCCGTCCGGTGGTCCTGGACGCGGCGGAGCTACTGACCGCGAGCGATCACACCAGGATCGGGCACTGCCCCGCGTGCGATTGGATGTTTTACGACACGACGAAGAACAGGAGCCGTCGCTGGTGCGACATGGCCGATTGTGTGAGCCGCGACAAGGCGCACCGGTACTACCACCGGGTTCGTGGGCAGCGCCGGTAGGGCTTCGTCAGGTCACCCCAATGAGCCGGCGAAACTCCACTTCCAGCTTGGCGCGCGTCGCTTGGCTGTCATCCATCAGCTTTCGAAACTCCGTCTCTTCGAAGTCCGGAGCTTGGTCATCTTGCGTCACCATCAACGCCGTCTCGAGCGTGTGAAATGCCGACTCGAGCGATCGGCACAACTCCATGATCTCGGTCGCGAGAACCGGGGAGAAGTAGATCTGATACTTCTCGCATTTCACGACGAGACTCCGCACCTGTTTCAGGAGCTGGTGCTCGTCCACGTCTGGGGGATCGATACCGATTGGGCGGAACTTCCAGAATAGTGCCGAGAGCCCTTGTTCGGCGTCGATGATATCGTCGCGAAGATCGCGGATGGCCGCGGCGCGGTCTTCATGCAGCCGTTGGTACCGCGTCTCGTGTTCTTTGGAGCGCCGCTGGATGCGGTCCACGATCAGCGACCCCGCGACCGTGGTCAACGCGAAGCCGAGCACGAGTAACCCGGCGTTGCTATTGAAGAATTGGCCTATGGCGTCGACCAAGGGTGCCTGCTTCCCCGTGAACTCGAACGATGCGTGGCATCGGCGACGGGCGCCAGCGCCGACGATTCACACCCGGGCTCGCTCACCGTGCGGTGAGGCCGGCCCACGGTTGCATCGCTTTCTCGATACGCACCCGCTGTGAGTACCAACCCTTAGCTGGACCGAATCGCGGCCTTGACCTTGGCGGCGACGTCCGGCGGGATCTCGTCGATGTCGTGTACCTCCTTGGCGTGCGCTGCGCCCTTCCGCAACACATCGTCTTCGGTGTCACCGCGAATCACGGCGTCGCACCCCGGGATCACGTCGCCACAGCGAAGTTCTTTAGGCATGAGACTCGCTCCGATTGAATTTGAGAAAACGACGAAGTGCGAAAACTGATTTCCGGGACCGGTTGCCGCCAGGTCTCTGTGTTGCGCCGCCCGCTCGCGATGGCGTGGAGCTGACCGCAGGGCCCTCCCGTCGGCGTCGGGTCTTGGTATTCAAAATCGACGCGTGATGGACGCGACCGCAAAGTGCAGCCAGGCAAAATTATAGACCGACGCGACGTCGGCTCCGCCTTCAACCGTCCGGTAGCCGCCGGCGAGGCGCCATCGAGGATCGAGCTCGTATCCCAATTCGAGGGCGACATCGAACGCGCGTCCGGGCCCACCCGCCAGGCCGTCGAAATCGAAGGCAAGATCCCACCGGCGACTGAGTGTCCAGTCAGCGCCGAAGTGGAGTAATGGGACAAACCCGACATCAGTCTTCTTGCTGGACGTGGTCGCTTGCCGGAGTTCCACCTTCGCGTCGCGTATCTTGGCGGTGAAACCGATGAAGAGGCTCAGCCGCTCCCGCTCCCTGAAGCGGTAGCGATACCCCAGCCGCCACGAATTGAACTTGTAGGTTCCGTCCACCGGCGTATCGGTTTGGTACGTCTCACCCGCGAAGTCGACCGGCACGCCCGACGAGCCGGTTTCGGTGAACGAGAGCGGCGCGAGCAGCATGCGCAGGCTGTGCCGCCGGTTGATGTTCCAGGTCATGTAGAGACGGCTCGCCGGCTGAGGTCCCGTGCCCACGAGATCGACGAGGGAGAATCTCGTCCCTGTCATGTCGTTGGGGATCTGAACGTCGTTCCGGCTCTGCCACACCGGCCCGCCCTCGAGCTTTATCGTGACCTTTGCCTGGTCCTGGGCGACGGCAGTCGGCCCGGGTGCGACCACACACCCCAACGCGGTGAGAATGAATAGGCGTCTTCCATACAGCCGCATGCTGCCATTGCTCCTTTCGTCCGAGGCCGGGAGCAGCGACCGCGGCGCCTCCCGTGCGGATCGCAACTTGTCCCGGCGGATGGGCGCCGCGCTACCTCTCCGAGGAATTCGGCGAGGCCGCAACACGTATGTCCCCAGGAGAAGCAGCGAGGGAAAGGTGAAATCGCGCGACGGCAAGGCTCAGAATTTCCGTTACCGGGTGGGCGAAGGACCTGTGGCACGCTGCGCCGTTCCACGGTTCCGGCGGACACGCCGGTTACGGAGCCGTGGTGGCGGAGGTGCGACTGACCCGGCCCCAAAGGTCGGCGGCTTTCCCTAGGGGAGCTGACGACGCGTCTGAGAATCTCGCGGATCTGACCCAAAGCCCGGCTTGGGTATTAACATATCTACATGAAGACGGTCGGCTCGCATTTGGCGTCGTTGGTCGCGGGGGGCACCAGGCTCCACCGACAGATTCTCCCGTTCGCCAAGTACCTGGTCCTTCTCACGGCGTTCATCGTCGGCTACGGATTGCTGTTCCACGTGATCATGGCGTGGGAAGGTCAAGACCACTCGTGGTTCACCGGGATCTACTGGGCGCTCACGGTGATGAGCACGCTCGGCTTTGGCGACATCACGTTCCACAGCGACCTGGGCCGGGCATTCAGCAGTCTCGTGCTGGTGACCGGGATCGTCCTGCTGCTCGTGATTCTCCCGTTTCTGTTCATTCGCCTGGTGTACGGCCCGTGGCTCGAACAGCGCAGCCGCGCCCGCATCAAGGCACTGCAGTCGGTGCCGGATGATGTCACGGGTCACGTTCTGATCTGTGAAAACGACCCCATCGCGCTGGGGCTCATTCGTCGGCTCGACTTGGCAGGCGTTCCCGCCTACGTGGTCGAAGCTGATCCCGAACTCGCCATCCGGATGCGAGATGCGAGTATTCCGGTGGTTACCGGCGAAGTCGATTCCGCCGAGACCTACCGAAAGGCCGGAGCGGCGCGAGCACGTCTCGTGTTGGCCAACGCATCGGATCCGGTGAACGCCAGCATCGTCCTCACGGTCCGCGAGTTGTCGGAGTCCGTACCGGTCGTCGCCCTTGCGGAGATGGAGGATTCGATTGACGTGTTGGAGCTGTCAGGAGCGACCCACGTCCTGCCGCTTGCCCTCCGTTTGGGTGAGCACCTCGCCAATCGAGTGAGTGCCGGCACGGCCCACGCCACGGTGATCGGCAAATTTCAGGACCTGCTGCTCGCCGAGTTTCCAGTGCACAATACGCCGTTTCAGGACAAGACCATTCGGGAGACGCAGCTCCGGGAATTTACCGGCGTGACAATCGTCGGGGTGTCGGAGCGTGGCCGGTTGCAAGCCGCGCGACCGGATTTGTGCCTGACCGCAACGTGCGTGCCGGTGGTGATCGGCACGCCGGAGCAAATCGAGGAATTGAATGACGTGCTCGTCATCTACGACGCCAATCCGAATCCGGTCCTCGTGATCGGTGGTGGGAAGGTGGGGCGGGCCGCCGCGCGGGCATTGAAACGGCGAAACGTCCCGGTGCACGTTGTTGAGCGAAACCGCGACCTCGAGCCCAAGATCGCAGGTATCCCAAACCAGTTGTTCCTGGGAGACGCCGCTGACCGGACGGTCCTCGACAAGGCGGGGGTCGCCGATGCGCCGTCGATTCTCCTCACCACGCACGACGACGCGATGAACGTCTACTTGACGGTGTACTGCCGCCGGCTCAATCCGGAGGCGCGCATTCTCACGCGGGTCACGCACGAACGGAACGTCGAGGCGATCCGACGGGCGGGTGCGGACTTCGTCTTGAGCTACGCGTCACTCGGCGTCCAAACCGTGTTCTCGATCGTGCAGGGCCGCGAGCTGGTGATGCTCGGTGAAGGCGTGGACCTCTTCTACATCACCGTGCCGCCGTCGCTTGGCGACAAAGTGCTCGCCGAAGCCGGGATTGGGGAGCGGTGTGGCCTGAACGTGATCGCGCTTCGCGAGGACGGAAAGCTCGAAACGAATCCGCGGACCGACCGCAAGCTGGTGGTTGGGTCGACGCTCGTCGCGCTCGGCAGCGCGGAGCAACGGAAGCGTTTCGACGCCGTTTACCGGTAATCGACTGGCGAGCGACGAACTGTCATCTGAGACTGGCGACTGATACCAACCGGTTCGCCGATCGTTCATCGGTCGGCGTCCATCACCGGCTCATACGGCCGTCGACCACGGCTTCCCGCCGCCCTCCCGCGCCATCGCCTCGAGCGCGTACTTCGGGCAGACGAAATCTCGCAGAAACTTGAGGAGTGATTCGGCGACCTTCTTGAGGGACGACTCGATCCCCGGGTCGGTGCAGTTGCCTTCGTCATCGAACGCTCCACGCACCCCGGCGACCGATACCGATCCCGGTACCACGATCGCACCTACGTGGGAGACGACGCCACGGAGGTGTTCGATGGACTTGATGGCGCCAATGCGGCCGGCGGCGACACCAACCAGCGCCACCAGTTTGCCCGCGAGTACCGAGGGGAACCCGAGGTTCTCGATGATCAACTTGGTCATGGCGGAAAAACTGCCGTGATACTCGGGCGTCGCAAGCACCACCCCCGATGCCCCCTCCACCGCCGACCGGAGGCGCGCCGTATCGGCGGACTCCGATTGACCCGGAAAGGATAAAGACAGCTCACGTGCATCAATGAGTGTTGTCTTGGTCTTACGATCTCGTAGCTCTTTGGCGACCACGGATAACGCCCGATGCGTGTAGTTGTCGGGGCGACTCGTACCGGAGATACAGACGATATTCTTCATGAGCGATCGACGGGGTTGAAGTGAAGTGTGCGAAGGACGTCTACCTTCGTGCCGCCTTCGAGAACGATCTAAGCAAAACGACGAGCCAAAGCGCGGAAACGATCAGGCCGCCAACCATCCAAAACGGCCAAGACCCAGACCCCGCCTCCGCCATCCAATACGCCTTCGAGGCCCAGTACGGCGGATACACCGCCGCCGCCCACTGCCAGGGTTCGCTGAGAAACCAGACACCCGACGCGAGGACAGGCCCCAGGCTGCAGATTTTCATATAGGCGAACGCTTCGGTCTTGTTATCTGCGATCGCCGCAATGAACAACGCGAGTCCCGGGGCTGCTGGTGCGCCGGCGACGGCGGCGCCGATCAGCGCAGGCCAGGGCGGTAACCCCAGCGCGATGATCGCGCCCTCGACGAGCGTCAACGCCACCGAGAGGGCGACCATCGCGGCGGAGAGGACGGCGACATATGCGGACAGGGGCACCGGCGAGACCAGGAGCGCTTTCAACGTGCCGTCTTCACGACTCTCCAACAACAGGAAACCGCCCAAAATGCCGGCAAGCAACCCGGCCAGCTGAATCACGAAGTGACTGACGATCAGTGGGTAATACGGCGTCAGGTCGAAGCCGAATCGCGCCGCGACCTCACTGCTCGCCCAAGGCAATGCCCACCGCACAACGATGGCGATCGCGACAATGTATAGCGCGGTGCCGATCAAAAACCGGTCGCGCCGGAGCCGGATCCCGTCCGTTCGGAGCATACCCATCACCTGCGCGGTCGACGCCATCGCTCAAGCCTCTTGCAACGCAATGAAACGTCGAAACCGGCGCCGGGCCCACCCGGCTGCGCCGACGATCGCGGCCACCGACATCACTATAGCGTATGTCCATTGCCAGACCTCGAGCGATTCGGACGCGGCCAGCATGAGTAGCAGTGGACCCTGTGTCGGAATGACATACCAGATGAGCGATGGTCCGATCTCGAGGACATAGAACAACGGCAGCTGGAGCACCGTTCCGACGATCATGGCGCCGGGAATCAGAAACGAGAAGATCGAATCGTGCGGCGTTACCTGGCCCATGCCGACGAGCGTGTAGATCATGCCAAGACACAGCACGCCGACGATCAAGACCGGTAAGTTGAGTGGCGCGCCAAAGAATCCGACGACATAGACGATCGCGCTCTCGATCACTGCAAACGACGTGAGCGTGACCACCTTCGACGTGATGTAGGCGGTTGAGCTGAGCGGGGTGACGCGAAGGGCTTGTAGCGTGCCCTGGCCCTTCTCCAGCAATACGAGCGACGCTCCGAACACGTAGGTGGTGCTACCGATGCCCAACAGATAGAACGTCGCGAGCACTTTGCCGTCATTCGGTTCGACCACAATCCGTCCCAGGAGGCCGAGCAGCACGGCGACACAGATGCCGATGGTGTAGAGTTTGCTCCGCGCCTGAATCCGGACGTCCAGCCTGAGCGTGGCTGCGAGTCCGCTCATTGCAATGCCCGTCCGGTGACGGCAACGAACACGTCTTCGAGCGTAGCCTCCTGGGAATGAATGGTGGAGAGATTCGGACGGCGGAGCGCCTCGAGGAACTTTGCATTCTCTGCCAACCCATCCAATGGGAACCGAGCGGCTCCGTTCTCGCCCCCCTCGTCCTGCCACCGGACCTCGACCTCGCGTTTGCCGAACCGGCGTCGCAAGGCATCGGGTGCATCGATGGTTGCAACCTGTCCGTCTACGATGAAGGCGACACGGTCGCATACGACTTCGGCCGTGTGCATGTCATGCGTCGTCACCAGAGTTGTTACTCCGAGACGCTGGCGTTCGCGGACGATGTCGCGGATGCGAACGGCATTGACCGGGTCGAGCCCCGACGTGGGTTCGTCGAGAAACCACAGACGAGGACGGTTCAGTAAGCTGCGAGCAAAGTTCAGGCGGAGCTTCATCCCCTTCGAATACTCGCCCACGGCTTTGTCGATGTCGTCTACGAGCCCGACACGCGCCAACACTTCCTCGACACGATCGGTTTGGCCCCCGTAAAGCGTGCGAAAGTATTCCAGATTCTCGCGGGCCGTGAGCTTGAGATAGTGATTCGGTGTTTCAAAGCTCACGCCGATCGCGTGGTAGTAGTCTGCACCCCATGCTTCGAGTTGGCGGCCGAGCACGGTCGCGCGGCCCTGCCATCCTCGAAGGAGCCCGATGAGAACGTTCTGGAGCGTCGACTTTCCGGCGCCGTTCGGCCCAAGGAACCCAAATGTTTCCCCCTGCCGGACGTCGAAGCTCAAGTCCCGAATCGCCGGCGCGTGGCTCCCCGGGTAGGTGAAGGTGAGTCCCTCCACGTGGATATCCGGTTCCGGACCGGAATGGCTCGTAGGCGAGGTCGGAGGCTGTTGCATCGAGTCGGTGTGAGAGGCGTATCGGGAAACGCTAACAATCGGCTCGCATTGAGAATCGACGGCGGTCTATAACTTCAGTCGATCCCACGTCTATTGCCGCACGAACGTGATCTTCCGAACCCGGCCGTTGCTCCACGTAAACCCCGTGATCTGTCCCCGTTCGTCTTGTTGGAACGTCAACCAATCTCCGCCGGAGTGAAACCCGTGCGCAAACGCCGCGGCGAACCGATCGGTATCCTGTGTCCGGTGCACTAATGCCAACACTCGGTCACCTGTATCCGCTTCGACGCGATACTCGGTACCGAGCTCTTCGGACCAATACGTTCCAAGGTACGGCGCGGGATCGAC
>JBFIZG010000154.1:0-7763 GCA_041604955.1 Gemmatimonadales bacterium
AACGCCCAACCCGCGATTCTCACGCATTCGTTGGCCGTGTGGCTGGTCATCGCCGATGCCGTCGACGTGGTCGCGGGCGCGGGGCATTCGCTGGGTGAGTACAGTGCATATGGGGCGGCCGGTTCGCTGCGTCCCGTCGATGCAGCCCGCCTCGTTCGTCGACGGGGCGAGCTCATGCTGGACGCTGGTCGCGCCCGCTCCGGAACGATGGCTGCGGTGCTGGGTCTCGATACGGCGGCGGTGGAGGCGGCCTGTGCCGAGAGTAGCCGCGACCAAGTCGTTGCCGTCGCTGCCAACATCAACACGCCCGACCAGACGGTGGTGTCGGGTGATCCGGCGGCGGTCGAGGAGGTAGCCGAGCGGTGCCGCGCTGCCGGCGCCAAACGGGTCATTCCACTCAACGTGAGTGGGGCGTTTCACTCGCCGCTCATGCAACCGGCGGAGGACGGACTGCGAACGGTGCTGGGTCATGTGGAGTTTGCCAGGCCCGCGTTTCCGATCATCGCCAATGCCACGGCCGAACCGATAGTCGATGCGGATGCGGCAAAACGCCGGCTGGGCGAACAGTTGACGGCTCCGGTGCGCTGGGTAGCATCGATGGAGCGGGCGGCGGTGCTGGCGGGTGACGCGTCGGCGGTATTCTTGGAAATCGGGCCCGGCAAAGTTCTCTCCGGGTTGGTCTCCCGAATTGTGCGCGGCGCCTCGACGGTCGCTTTGGGAACGGCCGACGATGTCACGAACTTCTTGGACCGAGCGGCGTGATCGAGCTCGAGGGGGCGGTGGCGCTGGTGACGGGTGGTTCTCGCGGGATCGGGCGCGCGGTCGCCGAGCGACTGGTGGAATGTGGCGGTCGCGTCGCCATTATTGGGCGGGATGAGGAGGCGGCAACGAGCGCGGCGGCATCGATGGGTGATTCGAGCACGGTCATTGGCGTGCGGGCCGACGTGTCGCAGACGGCGGAGGTCGCGGACGCGGTGGCGGAAGCTGAAACGCAGCTCGGTCCCATCGACATTTTGATCAACAATGCTGGGTTGGCGCGGGATGGCGTGGTCGTTCGCATGAGCGAAGATCAGTGGGACACCGTCGTCGATGTGAACCTGAAGGGCGCGTTCAACACGATCAAGGCGGTGGCGCGGGGGATGATGAAGCGCCGCTCGGGGCGCATTGTCAACATCTCGAGCGTCGTGGGGCTGACCGGAAATCGCGGGCAAGCCAACTACGCGGCGTCAAAAGCCGGGTTGATCGGCCTCACGAAATCGGTGGCCAAGGAACTGGCGTCCCGCGGCATACTGGTGAATGCCGTCGCACCCGGATTCATCACGACGGACATGACCGACGACCTCCCCGAAGCGGCTCGCACTGCGCTGCTCGGTCAGATTCCACTGGGTCGTTTGGGAGCGCCCGCCGACGTGGCTAATGCCGTGGTCTTTCTGTCATCCCCCCTCGCCGACTACATTACGGGCCAAGTGATCGTGGTAGACGGTGGGATGGTCATGTAGTGAACCCATAGCCAATCTGAGGATGGTCATGAGCGATCTCGAAGGAAAAGTCATAGACATCATTGTCGAGGAACTGGGCGTCGAGCGGGAGAAGGTCTCCGTAGACGCGAACTTCATGGAGGATCTCGGTGCCGACAGCCTGGACACCGTCGAACTCGTGATGGCGTTCGAAAAGGAATTCGACCTCGACATCGCCGATGAGGAAGCGGAGAAGCTCCGGACGGTGGGAGACGCGCTGAAGTACCTGAACGAGAAGTTGGAGGCCTGAAATCTTGAAGCGACGGGTTGCGGTGACGGGGCTGGGGGTCGTATCGCCGCTCGGCAAGACAGTTGAGGAGACCTGGGAAGGGCTGGTCGCGGGCCGCTCGGGCGCGGGGCCGATCCAGAGGTTCGATCCGGCGGATCTGGATGTTCGGTTTGCCTGTGAGGTCAAGGACTTCGATCCACAGGACTATATGGATCGGAAAGACGCCAAACGCGCCGACCGGTACGCGCAGTATGCGATTGCAGCGGCCGACCAGGCCGTTCATGCGGCTGGCTTCGACGGTCACACATCCGATCCGGAACGCACCGGTGTGCTCATCGGAAGCGGCATCGGCGGGATCTGGACCTTTGAAGAGCAGTGTAAGGCGTTTCTCGAAAAGGGCGCCAAACGCGTCTCGCCGTTCTTCGTGCCGATGTTCATTCCGGACATGGCCTCTGGTCTCGTGTCGATTCGCATCGGAGCGAAGGGCCCGAACTACTGCACCGTGTCGGCGTGCGCGTCCTCGGCCCATGCGATCGGCGAGGCGTTTCGCTTGATTCAAGCGGGGACCGCGGACGTCATGATCGCCGGAGGGGCGGAGGCGGCCGTCACCCCGCTGGCGATTGCCGGATTCCAAAACATGAAGGCGCTGTCGACGCGTAACGACACCCCGGAACAGGCGTCACGCCCGTTCGACAAGGACCGAGACGGGTTCGTCATGGGAGACGGCGCGGGCATCGTGGTGCTCGAAGAGTGGGAGCGGGCTGTCGGCCGTGGCGCGACCATCCACGGCGAAATCATTGGCTACGGCATGAGCGGCGATGCGTATCATATGACCCAACCGGCTCCCGGTGGTGAAGGCGCACGTCGCGCCATGGAGGAGTGCCTGGAAGACGCCGATCTCCGGCCGGAACACGTCGGCTACATCAACGCGCACGGGACGTCGACGCCCCACGGAGACATCGCCGAGACCAAGGCCGTGAAAGACCTGTTCGGCGACCACGCCACGTCACTCGTGATGGGCTCGACGAAATCGATGACCGGTCACCTGCTCGGCGCAGCTGGTGGACTGGAGTTCGCCATCTGTCTACTCGCCATGGAGCACAAGGTCATTCCGCCGACGATCAATCAGGAGACGCCCGATCCGGAGTGCGACTTGAACTGCGCTCCGAATGTCGCAGTGGAACTCGATTTCGACGTCTGCCTCTCAAATTCCTTTGGATTCGGGGGTCACAACGTGAGCCTTGCCGCCCGACGCTTCGCAGCGTAGCGGATCGGTCGACGCATGATCCCGCTTTCCGATCCGGCACTCGAGCCCATCGCGGCGAAAGTCGAGGCGGGGGAGCGGTTATCCGCCGAGGACGGCGTGATGCTGTATCGGAGCACCGACCTCCTGGGAATCGGGGCGCTCGCGGATGCCGTGAGCCGCCGGCGATACGGAAACCGCGTCCTGTTCAGCGCCAATCAGCACATCAACCCCACCAACGTTTGTATTCTCCGGAATACATGTACGTTTTGTTCTTTTGCTCGCGTGCCGAAAGTAGAAGGGGCCTATACGCGGACGCTCGAAGACGTGTTTGCCGAGGCGGAAGCGGCCCGTGATATGCCGACGCGCGAGTTTCATATCGTTGGCGGGCTGCACCCGACGTTGCGTCTCTCGTACTACACCGACATGATTGCCGGGCTGAAGGAGCGGCATCCCGACGTTCACATCAAGGCCCTGACCGCGGTCGAAATCGCCCACCTCGCGCGCGTTGAAAAGTGCACGACAGTCGACGTGTTGAAACAACTTCGCGCGGCCGGATTAACGAGCCTCCCCGGCGGGGGAGCGGAGGTGTTCAGCACCGCGGTTCGAGCGACGATTGCGGACCGCAAATTGATTGCGGAGGATTGGCTCCGTGTGCACCGGGAAGCGCACGAATTGGGAATCCCGAGCAACTGCACGATGCTCTACGGCCACGTCGAGACGCATGTCCAGCGCATCGAACACCTGTCGATGTTGCGAGATCTCCAGGACCAGACAGGGGGATTCTTCACGTACATTCCGCTGGCGTATCACCCCGATCACAACGCGCTGGGCGAAGAGCTCCACCGCGTCGGGACGGCGACCACGGGATTCGATGACTTGAAGAACATCGCCGTTGGACGGCTGTTTTTGGACAACATTCCGCATGTCAAGACGCACTGGCCCATGGTGACGCCGTTCGTCTCGCAGATAGCGCTGTCATTTGGCTGCGCCGATGTCGAAGGAACCGTGGTCTACGAGCGCATTTATCACGATGCGGGTGCGCATACGCCCATGATGTTGTCGTACGGCGAGTTGGTGCGGCTGATCAAGGGGGCGGGACGCGAACCGGTGGAGCGGGATTCCCTCTATGAAACCGTCCGTACGTTTGCGTCGGACGACCCCATCTTCTCGCCGGGTGAAGATGAAATCGGCGTGCCGGTGTCGAGCGAGGTCGCCGCGCTGGTGGGAGCGGGGCGGGCGTAATGCGACTCGGACGTATCGGCTACGTCAATTGCTTCCCGGTGTATGGGGCGATCGACCGGGGGATCGTGACGGTCGACGCCAACCTCGTGACGGGGACGCCGACGGAACTCAACGGTCTCCTCGCCGCCAACGAACTCGACATCTCGGTCGTCTCGGCGGTCGAGTATGCGCGAAATGCCGGGGCATATCATCTCCTTCCTGATCTTGCCATTTCCTGCAACGGGCCGGTTCGAAGCGTCGCCCTGTTTGCGCGCCGGGACGTCCGGGAATTGGACGGCGCGACCGTGCTGGTATCAGCGTCGTCACGGACGTCCGTTTGTCTGCTCGAACTCCTTTGTACCGACGTCTGGAAAATCCGTCCGACGTTTGTCGAGGCGCAGACGGAGGCTGCCGACGTTGACAGGCTGTCGACGCTTCCTCACGACGGCGTGCTCGTGATTGGCGATTCGGCGCTTCTCCTTGCGGCGAGCGGGGCCTATCCGTTTCGCTACGATCTTGGGGACGAATGGAAGCGCTGGACGAATCTGCCGTTCGTGTTTGCGGTGTGGGCGGCCCGGCGGGAAGCGTCGCATGCGCGAGTGGTCGACGTGCACCGCCGTCTGCTCCAATCGCTGGCGTGGGGTCTCGATCATCTCGACGACCTCGCCGCGGTTGCCGCCGAACGAACGGGGATCGACCTCGAGGTGTGCGCCGAGTATCTGAGCGGGTTGGATTATGCTCTGTCGTATTCGCATTTGGAGGGCCTGACGAGCTTCTTTCGCAGGCTGGCACAGCGAGGTGTCGTCCAGGATGGGACCCTGTCATTCCTCTCGGTTGCCTAGGCGATCATGATCGACCGCGGATCACCCGAATTCAACGAGTATCTCGACCTGTACACGAATGCCCCGCTGTTGGAGCTCGGGGCGTTGGCAGACCGTCAGCGGCGCGCCCTCCATCCCGACAATGTCGTCACGTACATCGTCGACCGGAACATCAACTACACAAACGTCTGCGTCGCGGACTGCAAGTTCTGCGCGTTCTATCGGCGTCCGAAGCACGACGAGGGGTATGTCCTATCGTTCGACGAGATCGGGCGAAAGATCGACGAGGCGAAGGCGCTGGGTGCGGTGCAAATCTTGATTCAGGGCGGGCACAATCCGTACATCCCGTTCGAGTGGTATCTCGATCTCTTCCGGTACATCAAGCGCGAGCACCCTATTCACATCCATGGCTTTTCACCGTCCGAAATCGACTTCTTCTCGACACGATTTCGCCTTGACGTGCACGACGTGATCGGTGAGCTGCGCGCGGCCGGACTCGATTCGATCCCGGGAGGGGGCGGGGAGATTCTCGTGCAGGAGGTGCGCGATCGGGTGGCGAAGAAGAAAGCAGGCGCCGACCGCTGGCTAGACATCATGGAAACCGCGCATGGCATGGGGATGAAGTCGTCGGTGACGATGATGTACGGGTTGGGTGAGACGCTTGCCGACCGCATCGAGCACCTGTTCCGTGTCCGCGAAGTGCAGGAGCGAACCGGAGGGTTCACCGCATTCATCACGTGGCCGCTCCAGCCCGAGCACACGGAGATGGAGGGAACACCAAAGACGGACGCCGTGACGCATTTACGCACGGTGGCGATCGCGCGTCACATCCTGACCAATGTCCCGAATCTTCAGGCGTCGTGGGTGACCATGGGACTCAAGGTCGGACAGATTGCCCTGCGGTTCGGGTGCAACGATTTCGGGTCGCTCATGATCGAGGAAAACGTCGTCTCCGCGGCCGGGACGACGCACCGCGTTACTATCGACGAAATGCGGCGGTGCATCAGTGATGCGGGATTCACGCCCGCGCGCCGCCGCCAAGACTATTCAATTATCGCTGACGAGGTGGCTGCGTAGAGCCAATGCCAACCAAAGACGTGCTGGTCATCGTGGGTTCGGCGAGTGACGAGGAACGGGTGCAACCGGCGTTCAAAGTACTCGATGAGGCGGGTGTTGGGTATGACTTTGTGGTCTCGTCGGCGCATCGGAATCCCGAAAAGACGGCGCAAATTGCCCGCGATGCGAAGAAGAACGGATACCGTGTCGTGATTGCCGGGGCGGGTCTCGCCGCGGCGCTTCCCGGGACGGTTGCGGCGCTCACCGACCTCCCCGTGATCGGTCTCCCGCTCGACGTCGGCCCGCTGCGGGGCGTGGATGCCCTGTACGCGATCGCGCAACTTCCGGGCGGTTGTCCGGTTGGCACGGTGGGAATAGGAAACGCGAAGAACGCCGCGCTGCTCGCCCTGCGGATTCTCGGGGCGTAGGGTCCGCGGAGCCCGCACGAGTCCAATCACCCTCCCAGGGATGCCGACACCGACTCGCAACGCACCACGCATGGGGACGGCCCGCCGCACACACGGGTTCACCGAGTCGGTCATTCGGGGAATGACGCGTTTGGCGAGCGAGCATGATGCCATCAACCTCGCCCAGGGGTTTCCCAACTTCTCGACGCCGGATGTGTTGAAGGAAGCCGCGGCCCGCGCGATTGCGGACAACATCAATCAGTACGCAATCACGTGGGGGTCAAAGCGGTTGCGCGACGCTCTGGCGCGGAAGTACGGGGAATGGTACGGGATGTCGGTCGATCCGGAGACCGACGTGACGATCGCCTGTGGCGCGACGGAAGCCATGGCGTCCGTCGTGCTCTCGGTCGTCGATCCCGGAGACGAGGTCGTCGTGTTCGAGCCGTTCTACGAAAACTACGGGCCGGATGTGATTCTCTGTGCCGCGCGCCCCGTCTACGTTCCCACACCGGTGGGCGCTCCCATCGATATCGAGCGAGTCGCGCGAGCGTTCTCGGATCGAACCCGCGCGATCATCATCAACACACCAAACAATCCGACCGGCCGTGTCTACACCCGGGAAGAGCTGGAGGGGATCGCCGACCTGTGCGCGCGGCACGACGCGTATGCGATCACCGACGAGATCTACGAGCACATCTACTACGCCGGGGAGCACATCCCGATCGCCACGTTGCCGGGGATGGCGGAGCGAACGATCACGATCAGCGGCGCGTCAAAGACGTTCAGTGTGACCGGTTGGCGTATCGGAACGATCGTCGCGCCACCGCCCGTCACGGCCGCCATCCGCAAGGTCCACGATTTCCTGACCGTCGGCGCGCCGGCGCCGCTTCAGGAGGCGGTTGCGGTCGGTCTGGAGACGCTTGGGGACGACTATTACCGCGGCCTCAGTGCCGAGTACGAGGCGCGGCGTGACATTCTCTACGAGGGTTTGGTGCGCGCAGGCTTCCGCTGCGATCCGCCGGACGGCGCGTACTACATCCTCGCCGACTTCACGGGCATCAGCGATCTCGCCGATGATGAGTTTTCGCAGTGGCTCACCAAGGAGGTCGGTGTGGCACCAGTGCCGGGCTCCAGTTTCTTCAGCGAGCCCACACTCGGCCGCGCGTTGGTGCGCTTCGCGTTCTGCAAGACGGACGACCTGTTGCGGGAAGCCGTTTCGCGGTTGGCGACCGTCCGCGGCTAGGGTACCGCCCGCCCGACTGACCC
>JBFIZG010000155.1:0-7736 GCA_041604955.1 Gemmatimonadales bacterium
GTGAGCCGGCCGCGGGTGGAGTATCGGGTGTTGGGTGACAGCGCCGACCCGTACGTGATCGTCGGCAACCAGGTACGGCTCAAAGGCAACGCCGCGGCGACGGTGACGGGCAACGTCACGGTCGACCGGGACGACTTTGCGGCCGTAGGCGACACGGTGACCCTCGAACTCGAGGTTGGCCGTGGTTTGCTCGTCAAGGATGCGGCGGTCCGCTCCCGGGACACCAGTGGGTACACGCTCCGGGGCCGGGAGATCGCGTTTCGGCTCATGAACGGACAGCTGACATGGGTACAGGCTCGGGATTCCGCCAACGCCACCTCCGCCGGCTGGGAGATCGCCGGCGACACGATCGTGCTGGAGTTAGGCGACGATGCAGTACGATCGGGAGCGGCGTGGGGAGATTCGACGAGCGCCGTCTCGGAGTCGTACACGTTTCTCGCCGATTCGCTCGCGGTCGACCTCCTCGATGGCGCATTGAGCGAGGTGCGCGGGTTTCAAGCGGCCCGAGCAACGTCGCACGCCGATTCGGTACAAACGGAATCGGATTGGATCGCCGGCGACTCGTTGACGGTGTCGTTCGCAGACGGTGAAGAGGGTCAGCGGGTCGTGTCCGTCATCGAGGCGCGCGGTAACGCCCAGGCGTTTTACTGGATTTACGACGCCGCACGGCCCGATCTCCCGCCGGGTCTGAACTACTCGCGGGGCGACGTCATCACGGCCCTGTTTGTCCTCAGCAGCCTCGATCGTGTCGACGTTATCGGAGAGGCGGATGGCGTGTATCTGGCGCCACTGGAGCGACGGCCATGAGCGACGTAGTGCGGGAGTTGTTGGCCGGTCAAGACCCGTCCTTGGCGCTTGCAATTGGCGCGTTTGTGCGCTGTGCCGATCGGGAGGGTGCGGCGCGCTTTGGCGATCTCGCCGTGGCATATCGAGAGGATTATTTGGAACTGACGCGCCGGGAGCGTGGGGAAACGCAAGACCATCGGGGCGAGCTGTCTGTTGACGAAGTGCGCCGGCATCTGTGGCTGTCCGTGCTGCCCCGATTGCAAATGTCTGGCGTGCTTGCGGGCGCAGAACACGACGGTCGCTTCGTCTCCACGTTCGATCGGCGGTTCGACGCGGTCAGTGATTCGGACGTCGTACGAATGGACGACGAAGTCTGGGGCGAGCTCAAATTGACGCTGGGCAGCGTGCACGACGATCTCGTGGACCTCGCGCTCGAGACAGTTCGCGAAAGCGAGACTCCGTCGGCCCCCCCCGTCGTCGAGCCGACCGGAAAGGTGCTGTCGGCGTCAGGCCTCACGAAATCGTACAAGCGTCGTAAGGTCGTGGACAACGTCGATCTGGAGGTTCGGCAGGGAGAAATCGTGGGGCTGTTAGGCCCGAATGGCGCCGGGAAGACCACGACGTTCTACATGATCGTTGGGCTCGTCCGCCCCGACGCCGGACGAATCTTCGTCGATGGCAAGAACATCTCCAATCAGCCGATGTACAAGCGGGCGCGAGCCGGCATTGGATACCTCGCGCAGGAACCATCCATCTTTCGGAAGCTCACGGTTGAGGACAACGTCCGAGCGATCCTCCAGACGTTGCCGTTGAGCGGAGAAGCCCGGCGCGAGCGGCTCGAAGAGCTGCTCGAAGAGCTGTCCATCAAACATCTCCGAAACGTGCGGGCGCTCAAGCTCTCGGGGGGCGAACGACGGCGGTTGGAGATCACGAGAGCGCTGGTCACCAAGCCGCGGTTCATGTTGCTGGATGAGCCGTTTGCCGGCGTCGATCCCATTGCCACCAACGATATCCAGACCATCGTCGCTGGTCTTCGCCGTCGAAACATCGGGGTGCTCATTACCGATCACAGTGTCGAGCAGACCCTGGACATCGTTGACCGCGCGTACATCATGTTCGAAGGTAGCGTACAGGTGTCCGGAACGGTCCGAGAGCTGGTGTTCGACGATCGCGTGGCCGACTTGTACTTCGGGCCGACATTGACGGCGCGGCTCCGCGAACGTCTTGGAGCGACGGCATGAAGACGTCGATGCAGCAGAGCGCCGTCCTCCGGCAGGACATGCGGATGAATCCCCGCCTCTATCAGGCGATGGATCTCCTGTATATGCCGTTGATCGACTTGCAGCAACACCTGAAGGGCGAACTCGAAACGAATCCGTTTCTGGAGTTGGCAGAGCCGGATGATGATACGGATGACGGCGGCGAGGAGACCACCGAAGCGGCGGACACCGATGCCGACGACGATCAGGTTGACTGGGAAGAGATCATCCTGGACGGGATCAACAGCAGCGGGACCCGGGCCGAGTATGAAGAACTCGAGGTGCGCGAACGCACCCCCGTGGAGTCGCGAGACCTGTTCGATCACCTCCGGGATCAGCTACAGCTGCTCGATCTGACGCCGCGCGAACAGCTGCTGAGCGAGATCTTCGTCGGGAACATCGCCGACGACGGCTATCTCCGAGCCACGCTCGAAGAGATCGTCGAGAACGCGAACGCGATTATCAAGGATCCGCGTTTCGATGGCAACGATGGCGAGGCAAACGGCGGAGAGTACACGACTGCCGATGCCGAGTCGATGCTGGCGATCGTTCAGCGATTGACGCCGGCCGGCGTGGCGGCGCGCGACCTCCGGGAGTGTCTGCTGCTCCAGCTCCAAGACGCTGAGGAAGAAGATAGCCTCACCTATCGTCTCGTTCAGGATGCGTTCGACGATCTCATCAGCCATCGGTGGAGTGACCTCGCCAAGCGATTCGGTCTCCAGGCCAAGGAGATTCAGGACGCCGCCGACATGTTGTCGAAGCTCGATCCCAAACCCGGTATCCGGTTTCTCAGCAGTGCCGACACCTATGTGATTCCCGACCTGACCGTTGAGAAATCTGATGGGGAGTACCGCGTCTTCTTGAACGACGGTGGGATGCCGCGGCTCCGGATCAGCCAAGTGTACAAGGACATCGCAGCCGACAAGAAGCGGTTCGTGGGGGAGAATCGCGAGTTTATCACGGAAAAACTAAACGGAGCTTCGTGGCTCATTCAGGCGATCGAACAGCGGCGTCAGACCATGCTCAAGGTGGCCAACTTCATTGTCGATCGGCAACGTGAGTTCCTCGACAAGGGTGTCGAATACCTGCGTCCGCTGACCCTCCGCGAAGTTGCTGACGTCATCGAGATGCACGAGTCGACCGTCAGTCGAGTGACGAGTCAGAAGTACATGCAAACTCCGCGCGGAGTTTACCCGCTCAAGTTCTTCTTTTCGAGCAGCCTCGGGACGACGAGTGGAGAAGATGCCAGCTCCCGTGCCGTCAAGGCCCAACTCCGAAAACTCGTCGGTGAGGAGCCGTCCGCGGCCCCTCTGACGGATTCGGCCATCGTCGACGAGCTTCAGCGGCGGGGAATTCACATTGCGCGCCGAACCGTGGCCAAGTATCGCGATCAGCTGGGTATCTTGCCCGCGCGCATGCGCAAGCGGATATGACGCTTGCGGCCGACTCTGACGCGGTTGAGCTCAGCGTCCTCGTTCCGGCGAAGGATGAAGCCGAGAACCTCGCCGAGTTCCTGCGACAATGCAAAGATGCATTGGAACCGCTGCCCTATGCGTGTGAAGTCGTTGTCGTCAACGACGGAAGTACCGATGACACGGCGGCTGTGCTAGACGAGCTCCGACCAACCTATGCGTTTCTGCGAACTGTCACACATCGCGCGCAACGTGGCATTGCAGACGCGCTCAAGTCGGCCGGAGAAGCGGCGAGAGGCCGCATCTTCGTGTTCTATCCCGCCGACCTGCAATTCTCACCAAGCGAGATTCCCTCGTTGGTGACGCCGATCCGCGACGGCGTGGCGGATGTGGTCACCGGAACGAAGCAAGGGACATACAAAAAGGCGTTTGTTTCGGGCGTCTACAACCGTCTTTGCCGGGTGTTGTTTGGCGTCCGCGTTGCGGACCTGAATGCGGTGAAAGCGTATCGTCGCGAGGTGATGGAAGTGGTGCCTGCCAGGCCGGACTGGCACCGGTTCATGGTTGTGATGGCGGCTGCGGACGGATTTCGGCTGGCGGAGAGACCGGTCACGCTGCACCCACGTCGCGCCGGCCAGTCGAAATTCGGATTGGGTCGTATTCCGGTGGGCGTCTTGGACCTGCTCTCTGTCTGGTTTCAGCTCAAGTTTGGCCGCAAGCCGCTCCTGTTTTTTGGTCTGTCGGGAACTGTCCTCTTCGGGATCGGTTTCGTCGTTGGCATCGTCGCGGTGGTGTTGCGTTTCATCTATGGCATCGGGCTCCGACCCCTGCTCGATCTCGTGTTGGTGTTGGTCATCTCGGGTATCGCGCTCTTCGGATTTGGGTTCGTGGGAGAGATGCTCGCGGGACAACGGGAAGAGGTCCGAGCGCTCACGCGATCCGTCGATGAGTTGACGGCTAAACTCGCCCGCCGTAACCGCTAACGGGCCATTGCGGATTCTCACGGTCGCTCACGCTTATCCTCGGTGGGACGGCGACTTCGCCGGCGCGTTCATCGCGAGGCTCGTGACGGCCTTGGGGGTGCGTGGGCACACGGTAGTCGTGCTTGCGCCCTCCGACGGTGGAGCCGGTGGTCTCGTTGAGCGGGACAACTACACTCTTCGGCGTATCCGGTATGCACCCGCTCGCTTTGAAACTCTGGCGTACCGCGGAACCATGGAGCAGACGAGCCGCTCACCCAGCGGGTTTGGCGCGTTTTCCTCCCTCTTAGGCTCCTTGGTTCGAAGTATTCTGGGCGAATCGAAACGCCATGGGATCGATGTCGTCCACGCTCATTGGTGGGTGCCCGCCGGCGTGGCGGCCTGGATTGCTCATCGGCTTGGTGGGCCTCCGTACGTGGTGACGTTGCACGGAACAGATGTGGCGATTCTCAAGCGGTCGCGACTCGCCCGGCGCCTTGCGCGACGGGTCTTCCGGGGCGCGGCGAGCATCACGACTGTATCGCGGTACTTGGCGGATACGGCGGCGACCGCGTGTGAGATCGAGCGGGACCGGTTCGAAGTACAGGCGATGCCCGTAGACGTCAGCAGGTTCACCCGGCAGAGTGGAGGGGGTGGCGGGATCGTCACCGTCGGCCGTCTGGAGCCGCAAAAACGAATCGGTCTCGTGATCGACGCCGTGGCGCGGCTCCGGGAGCGTGGCCGGCGGATTCCACTGACGATCGTCGGCGACGGTTCCGAACGCGCGCACCTCGAGCGGCAGGTGCGATCTCGGGGAATCGACGAAACGACGCGGTTTCTCGGCACCGTTGCCCCCGAGCAGATACCCGAGTCTCTGGATGACGCGGACGTGTTCGTGTTTCCGGCCGAAGGGGAAGGATTGGGTCTTGCCGTAGTCGAGGCGCTCATGGCGGGCGTGCCCGTGATCGCTGCGACCGATGGCGGTGGCGCCATCGAACCAGTGCCCCAGGCCGGCGGCGGTAAGCTCGTAAATTCCGGAGACACCGACGAGCTCGCGGAATCCATCGTCAGCCTGATGGAAGACTCGGGGGCGAGCCTGGCGGCAGCCCGGGATGCCGGTGTCCGACTCAAGCGGGATCTAGATCCCGTTCGGGTCGCCGAGGTGTTCGAGCGCATCTACGGAAAAGCCATCGCGGCGTTAGAACCGTGAATGCACGCAAGCGGTGGTTGTGGATCGGTCAGGGTGTCCTCGCCATACTGCTCGCCGCATTTGTTGGACGGTCGCTGGTCGCCAATTGGAACCGGTTCCCCCGCGACGTACAGCTAGACGTTCATGTCGGGCGGATCGTTCTTGCCGCGGCGGTCGTGCTCGTGACGTACGGGCTCTTGATCGCTGCGTGGCGAAGCATTCTCGTCGCCTGGGGTCACGTGCTTCCGTACCGCACCGCTGCGCGGATCTGGTGTATATCGAACCTCGGTCGCTACGTTCCGGGAAAGGTGTGGAGTATCGCGGGGCTCGCCGTGCTGGCGAAAAACGCTGGTGTCGAAGGAACCGCTGCGGCTGCGGCGGCGGTGGCGATGCAGGTGCTGGCGATCGGGACAGGGGCTGCCGTCGTGGCCATCGGTGCGCCGGGCGCTGCCTCCCCAACCGGTATCCTCTTGGCCATCGTCGTCGCCGCGCTGTTTGTGGGGTTGCTCGTCTGGAAGCGTGCAATGCATCGGCTCGCGGCGTTGGCGCAGTCGGCGGTTACGTTGACACCGCTCCCCCCATCGGCGGCATTCCTGGCAGCGGCGATCACGCTGGCGAGTTGGATAACGTACGGCTTCGCGTTTTGGTTGCTGGGCGAGGGGCTGTTGGCCCAAGCGATGCCCCCGTGGGGGACGACGGTGGGAATCTTCGCGGCCGGGTATATCGTGGGCTTGCTCGCCCTCTTTGCCCCAGGCGGCATCGGCGTCCGTGAACTCGTGCACGTGGCGCTGCTCGGCCCACTCGTCGGAAACGGCGGCGCGCTCGCGGTGAGTATCGCAGCTCGATTACTTCTGACGTTTACCGAGATCGGCGCTGCGGTGGTGACGCTGGCGATCGGTCGGCAGGGAAGGCCTTCGTGAACCAATCCGGTGACAGCACCCCCTTTGAGCCCCGCTGGCCAACGCTGTCCGCGTTGGCACTCCTCAGCGTGTGGGTCGGACTCTTGGCCCTTCCCATGTTGACTGGGGAGTTCGTTGCCGCCTCCTACAACGATCAGTACGCGACGGGGTATGCCTTCCGCGAGTGGGCGGCGAACTATTGGAAGTCGCTTGGACACGTGCCGCTTTGGAATCCAGAGATATTGGGCGGTCTCCCGTTCGTTGCCGGGATGCACGGAGACGTGTTCTATCCGACGGCGTTTCTCCGGCTGATCCTCCCGACGCATGTGGCGATGAACCTCGGGTTCGTCGTTCACTATGTGCTGCTCGGGATGTTCACGTACTGGTTCCTTCGCTTGCACAAGGTGTCTTGGGCCGGCGCCGTCACCGGCGCGGTGGCATACCAGTTGTCTGGTGTCATTGGCTCCTACGTGAGTCCGGGTCACGACGGCAAGCTGTTCGTCACCGCGCTATTGCCGTTGGCACTGCTCGCGCTGACCCTGGCGATACGAGACAAGCGCGCCGAGGGATACGCCCTGTTGGCACTGACCGTGGGTTTGATGTTGCTCAGCCCGCATCCCCAAATGGTGCAGTATGCGTTATTGGCCGCGGGGATATTCGCCGTCTACTTGACGGTTGAGCATCGAAGGGAATCGTCGTTGTTGATGCGGGCTGCGCCCCTGGTCATCGCATTGGGTGCCGTGCTGGTCGGAGTGTTGATCGCCGCAATCCAATACTTTCCGTTTTACGCCTACATCCCGTACTCGCCGCGTGATGAGGCGCAGGTTGCCAGCCTTGCGTGGTCGGCAACATATGGAATTCCATGGCAGCATACACCCGAATTCGTGCTGTCGAGGTTCGTCGGGGAGTCCTTCAACGGCACGTACTGGGCCACCAACGGTGTGAAGTTTCACTCGGAGTACTTGGGACTGGCGGCCCTCGCGCTGGCAGTCCTCGGCGCCCTCGATAAGAACCGACACCGGTTAGCCCTATGGCTCGCCGGTATCGGCGCGCTCTTTCTGCTCGTGGGGTTGAGCGATCGCACGCCGTTCTTCCGGCTCTGGTGGACCGTCGTACCATTTGTGAAGTCAACTCGAGCGCCGGGAATGGCTCTTTTTGTCACCGCGTTTTCCGTGGCGACGCTGGCGGCGTTTGGAGTGGACCGTGTGATGCGTGGCGAGGGCGAACGACAC
>JBFIZG010000156.1:0-7728 GCA_041604955.1 Gemmatimonadales bacterium
GCGATCGCATCATTTTTCTTGCCCGTGAGCTGTTGGATCTCGGCAAGACCGTGGTATCCCGCGCTGAACGCGGCGTCCAACTCGATGGCCCGCCGATAGTGCTTGGCGGCCTCTTCAAGACGCCCGTCCCACTGCAACAGCTCGCCGTACGAATCATGCGAGTTGGGATGATTCGGTGCGAGTGACACGTACTTGCGCACCGTTTTCATCGCGCCCGCCTGATCACCTGCGTTCCACAGGCTGTACGCCAAGATGTTGTGCGAAGCCGCGAAGTCCGGGAATCGCTCGGTCGCTTTCCGCATCGCGATGAGGCCGGTCTGCTGATTGTTTGGCCCTTGGCCCGAAACCCACGCATGCCAGAACGCCACGTGGGGATCGTCCGGCAGCATATCGGCTGCGACGGCAAATAGATCCCTCGCGGCGCTCGCATTGCCGGCATTCCATTCCTTGAATGCCGTGCCGACGACCAGCTCTGCGGTCGTAGCTTCACCCAGCGCACTCAACCCGCGCTTGATCTCCTTCTGGCGATCCGCCTGCGCGAGTCCCGGGGCGCCCCAGCCATAGACGATGCGGGCAAGCCCGAGGTTGGGGTCGACATCCAGTGCCTTTTTGAGATGGCTGGCTGAGCGAACAAAGAAGATGTTCTCGAAGTCATCGAGACCGGCCCAGAAATGTTGGGTCGCTTCTGCCGAGGACGATGTTGCGCGTAACATGCCGGCTTCGGGCGAAGCAACTTGCTGCGCCAGCGCGGGTGCGGGCGTGAAGGCAAGCGTCGCGGCCGCCGCCAGGGACAGCCACTGACCTGGCCTTCTTCCCGCGTGTCTCCTACTGGTGTTCATGTGAAACCTCCTAGGGGGTAGAGGAACAATTGGGACGATCGAGATGTTCGCCCGCATCGGGTCCGCCGACACGGGCAAGGGCTTGTCGGTGCGTTTACAGTGTGGTTATGGCCGCTCGTCACCCGGCTTCAAGCGGTGCCCTGAAGCCAAATCGTTGCACAGGAGTGGCGATGGCCTGGAGAGGGGACATTGCGTGCCCGGTGGGTCAGCCCTCGTTGCAGGATTTATTCACCCACTCAGCACCACAGACGCGGCTAAGTATACTCCCACTTGCCGATGTTAGTAAGGCCTACGGGTCCGTGGCGTGGAGGTCTGACCACGTATGGGTTGAGCCGGCACATGACCCGTTTGTGCGAGCTGTTTCACTTGGGAGACCGACCACCAACACCACGTGTCCCGGTCGACGGCTACGATACTGAACGGATAGCCGAGCGCCACGGCCGTTTGGACGTCTCGTGTGGAGAGTTTGCAGAGCGCGGCCGGTCCATCGATTGGCGGTCGGCGCGGGCGGACTGCCGGTCTCTTGTAGCCGTCGTCCGTTTCCACCCGCCACGGGTGGTTGTGCCAGAGGGCCACCGTGTCGTCGGGACAGTCGTCGAACGCCACGCTGACCGGCAAGGAAGAACGTAGCGACGGCATGACGAAGTCGCGGGCACGCGTGGAATCACGAATCGTGTTTCCGAGTATGCAAAGGACGATTTCACGGTGGAGACCGTCGGCGAGTACCCCGAGCCTGGCGAGCAACGGACGATCGAGCACGAGTACTTTGGTCGACGGCACCGGGGAGTGTTCGCGAACGAATGTGAGTGAGTGCTTCGTTCCGTCCTCGCGGGCGAGCGGCGCCTGCCCGCAGAGCGGCGCCGCCAACCCGCTCATTCCGACGGCCGTCTGGAAGACGAATCGGAGGCCCGCCCGACACGGTCGATGCGCCATGCTCCGGGCGAAATGCAATGCTGTCACCGAGCGTTGAGCCACCCCGAGACCCCATTCGCCGCGATTTGGCTTCCGGTCGGTAAGTCTTACCGCGTTGTCAGCGTGCGGTGCTGTCGTCCATCAGCGCGCTTCGCTCGCTATTGAACCGGAGCCTCAAAACGCTGGATATCGGCAAGGCCTGTGCCAGGTGGGCCGTAGACGGGACGTCGCGGGCTCTCTGCGGATGCACGTTGAGCAGGGGCCTACGGGTGGTTTGCCGATCGCCGTGTTATCGATCAGTCCTCACCGCTCTCCGGCAGCTCAATCAACGAGGTCAGGAGCCGTACCGTGTAAAACGAGGCCCGCCCGCGGAGGGCGTCCAGTTCGGCACATACCTTTTCGGGTAAGACGCTCATGACCCGAACCAGATTCAAGACGTACGCGAACTCGGACAGATAGCCCGCCGAGCGTTCAGCGGACCGCAAGAACATCTTTCGATTGTGCGTACCAGCCCCGAAGGCGAGCTTCGCCGCGGACCGGATGGCGGTGTACGCAATCTGATCGAGTAGATCATGCTCGTGGTCGTCCCGGCCCTTGATCGCCGCATCCGTGGCCAGAACGAGTGCGTGGCATGCCTTCCAGGCATCCAGCTCTTCGAAGTTCATCGTCGTTCCTCTCGGTTCATCCCGCGCGAAAGCTCGGGCCGAGCGAGAGGAGTCCCATCATCGTCCTGTCGCCAAATGGTGCAATGCAACGCGGGGAAGGCGGAAAGGCGGTGAGGCGGTCAGGTGGTCAGACGGTCACACGGTATCGTGTGCACGGTTTCACCATGCACTGTGCACCGTGTACTACGCACTGCGTCCCTACCGCAGCGCCCTCAATTCCCTGAGAATGTCTTCGTTGGTGGGGCGGACCTTGTAATTCACCTCCACGAATCGCCAGCGAACGATACCGTCCGTGTCGATCACGAAGGTGGCGGGATGGGTGATCTCTCGGCCCTTGGGATCGTTCATATTGAAGAGGCCGTAGCGGTCGATCACTCGGTGGTCCGGGTCGGAAAGCAGGGGATAGTCTACGACGATTCCGTCTTGCTCTGCGACGCGGTCCACCATCTTCTGGAGATTCTCCTCGCCATCGACCGACACCGCGAGGATCGCGGTGGTCGGCTGCTGCTCGTCGTCCAACAGGGACCTCAGCTTCCCGAGCTGAGCGGCGCAGTAGGGTCACCAATGGCCTCGGTAGAACACGAGGAGCACTTTCTGTTCGTCTCGGAAGTCTGACAGCGTGACGACGTCACCGGAGAGAGACCTGAGCGAAAAATCGGGGGCTTCGGTGCCGACCGCGACCCGGTCGAGTTCGATAGCTGGGAGATCGTGCCCGTCTCTCGGGCCGAGTTGTTGGCCGCCGCAGTTGACGGTAGCGAGTGCGGTTGCACCAATGAGGCCGAGCCGCGTTCCCATGCGCATCGGGCGCCGTCCTTCGTGGAATGACCACGTCATTTAGCACATCGGGTCGTGGACGTCAAGCAATTGTATGTCCCGACGATTCCCCTGCGATGGGCGCCGACCGCGACCGACGCTGCCGGGTCGCGCTCGTGTCGCTTCTCGAACCAAAGGGCGCTGTTGCCACCCGAGACGTCCGGTTGAGAGTCGATGATGCTCGAAGTGCCGCTCGCATGAAATTCCACATGATTTGGCACTCGCGAAACGATCCCTTTCAGTACATGTTTAATGGCTGTTCCGAATCAGGAGAACGATGGCCACCCCCCTTTCCGGTTTTGAAGCAGCGATCGCCGACCGTTATCGCATTGAGCGCGAGCTTGGTGCTGGCGGCATGGCGATCGTGTATCTCGCCGAAGATCTGAAGCACAACCGCCGGGTTGCGGTGAAGGTGTTGAAGCCAGAACTGGCCTCAACGCTCGGTCCCGAGCGGTTCCTCCGTGAAATCCAGATCGCGGCGACGCTCAACCATCCGCACATTTTGCCCCTGCTCGACTCCGGCGAAGCGGCCGGGTTTCTGTTCTATGTGATGCCCTACGTCGAGGGCGAGTCGCTCCGCGAGCGACTGGTTCGCGAGCAGGAACTCCCGGTACCCGAGGCGGCCCGCATTCTCAAGGAAGTGGTGGATGCCCTCGCGCACGCGCATGACCACGGGGTAGTGCATCGAGACGTCAAGCCCGAAAACGTGATGCTGTCCGGTCGCCACGCGCTGGTGACCGATTTTGGAGTCGCCAAGGCGGTGAGTGACGCCGTAGGGAGTTCCCAGCTGACGTCGGCGGGGTTTGCGCTGGGGACGCCGGCGTACATGTCTCCGGAGCAGGCGACCGGCGATCCGAAAATGGACCACCGGGCTGACATCTACTCGGTTGGAGTCCTCGCGTATGAATTGTTGGCCGGGCAGCCGCCGTTCGAGGGCATGACGTCACAGCAAGTGCTCGGCGCGCACCTGTCGCAGGCCCCCGAGCCCGTGATCGACCGAAGGGCATCGGTGCCCGAAAAACTCGCCTTTGCGGTGATGCGTTGCATGGAAAAGTTGCCGGCCGATCGGTGGCAGACGGCCGAAGACCTGTTGCACGAGCTGGAGACCTACACGACCCCCGTGGCGACGCAGCCTGTGACGCCTCCGCCGGTGAACGTGGGGGTGGTCTTCGGAGTGATCGGGGCCGCGCTGCTGGGGGTGGCCTACGGACTCATACGATGGGCGGGGCTGCCGGAGTGGTTCTTCTTGGTCGCCCTGGCGTTGCTGGCGATCGGCGTGCCCGTCACGTGGCTCACCCTGCAGCAGGAGCGATTGCGAGTTGCTGGCAAGAGAGGCCCCTCTCGATGGTTTACATGGCAGAAGGCGTCGGTCGGCGGGGTCATGGCCTTTGCCGCGTGGGGCGTCGTCGCCGCCGGATGGATGGTCTGGGGTGGTTCCAGTGCGAGGGCGGTTGAGCGACAATCCATTGCGGTGCTCCAGTTCGAGACGCGGAGTGCGGGGGACGACGAGAACTCCCTCTTCTTTGCCGAAGGCGTGCACGAAGATCTCCTGACTCAGCTCTCCAAGATCGGCGATCTCAAGGTCATTTCACGGACGTCCGCGCTCAGATACCGGGGGACCGACAAGACCATCGCGGAGATTGCCGACGAGTTAAAGGTCGCGACGGTGCTCGCGGGAAACATTCGGCGTGATACCGGCACCGTACGGATCCACGCCGAGCTGATCGATGCCCGCACAAACGAGTCGCTCTGGGTGGACACGTACAACCGACCTCTCACGGCCGCGAACATCTTCGCCATCCAAAGCGACGTAGCGCGGAACATCGCCGGGGCGCTGCAGGCGACACTCGCGCCCGAGGTCACTCAGCTGTTAGCCAAGCGTCCGACCGAAAGCCTCGAGGCCTACGACTTGTACATCCGCGGTCGCTACGTCCTGAACAACCAGGGTACCACACGGGAAGGCGTGCGGCGCGCGTTGGCCTTGTTCGAACAGGCGACGGAGATGGACTCGCTCTACGCGCCGGCGTACGCGGGGATTGCGAACGCCCATTGGATGTCGGTAGAGCGCGGATATTCAACGGGCGCCGAGGCCATACCGCGCGCCAAGGCCGCAGTCCTGCGTGCACTCGAGCTTGACGCGGACCTCGCGGAGGCGCACGCCTCGTACGGGATGCAGTTGGAGGCGGAACTGCGATTCGACGAGGCAGACAGGGAATTTCGCCGCGCCCTCGAGCTCAAACCCGGGTCCGCCGACATTCATCGCGACTACGGATTCTTTCTCGTTGGGCGGGTGCGCGACGAAGAGGCGATTCACCAGATGCGACGCGCCGTCGAGCTCGATCCCTTTGCCGTCGTCAATCGGCGTGGGCTGGTGAGCGCGCTGTTTTATGGCAGACACTTTGAGGAAACCGTCGAGGAAGCGCGGGAACTTGCCGAGATAGAGCCGGATTTTCCCGATGCCTATTACTTCTCCGGTCTCGCGCGGGCCGCCCTGGGAGAATATCGGAGCGCGCTGCTCGATCTCGAGAGGGCCATCGAGCTCAACGCGACCGACCCATACTATCTCACGAGCCTCGCCTGGGTCCAGGCTCGGGCGGGCCAACGGAATGCGGCCCTGCAAAGCCTCGAGCGAGCCCGAGCGCAGGAGGCCCCAATCAAGGAGATCGCGCTGGTCTACGGTGCGCTGGGCGACTTCGATCGCGCCTTTCAGGAATTGGAACGTGCGTACGAGGGTGAGCCCGAGAGTCTCGTGTACTTGGATGCTGATCCGGCCGCCGATCCCCTGCGGTCGGATCCACGGTTCGAGGCGCTCCTCGCCAAACTCAAGACCCAGTAGGTCCGTCGGTCATGACCCCTCGCTACAACTACGATATCTGTTTGGCCGGTATCGGCATGGGTGACTGCCGGAACACCACTGTGGCGGTCATGGAACTGCTCGAGCGGGCGCGCGTCGTGTTTTCACTATCCGCACGCATCATCTGGCTCACACGACTTCGTCCCGATGTGATCGACCTGCGGGACGAGTACTACACGGGCGAAGAGGATCTCCAGGTGTACCGCCGGCTCGCGCATCGCGTGCTCGAAGAGGGAAGCAAGGGGGGTGGTGTGCTGTTCGTGGACGACGGCCATCCGCTGTTTTACGACGACATTTCCGAGACGATCGTGCGACGCGGGCGCCGTCGCGGGCTGGCCGTCCGCGTCGAACCAGCAGTTTCGTCGCTCGATGTCATGATGTCACATCTCGGCGTGCGAATTGCCGAAGACGGGTTTCAAGCCGTGGAAGCATCGGCGTTGGTCGTCGATAAGCAACGACTCAACCCGCGGTTCGACACGCTGGTCATGCAGGTGGGGTTCTTTGGCACGATCCACATCGTGGAAGCGGACACCCAAGCGCGCGGGCGGCTCCAGCCGCTACAGGATTACCTGCTCAGGTTCTATCCGCCGGAGCATCGTGTTCGTATCCTCCGGACCGCGGTGCTCCGTGTCGAGGAGAACACCGTCTTTTCATGCCGTCTCGACCGGCTGAGTCAGCACCACCGCCGCATTTCGGTTGACGCGACGCTGCACATTCCGCGAATCAAGCAGTGAGGGCGTGCGACCAGCGAGCCACTTCGCGATTGCAGTGGCCCGCTGGTCGTCGCTCGTGGGGACGAGCTTCGGCTTGCGTGGAGACGTTCGGACCGCTCCGTGCGGTTCGGCGCGGCGCCGCGACGTGTGCGTCAGACGCGCGTTCCAGCCAATGGTTCTGGCTCGCTACCAAGATGAGGTGGTTGTGTCGCCGAAACAATCGCGGCAGTCCTGATTTAGGGTGAAAAAAAGTCTGATTCCTGCGGTAGAGATATCTGACGCCGGGTCACCGAAGTTACATTCGTCGGTTGGGGGGCTGTCGAACCCGTTGGCATCATAACGGTTGCTTCACCCTTCCGAAGAACCACCTGTTGCCGGAGTGATCGGATGATCGGTTCGCATCGCGCGGTCATCAGCTTCCTCGCTGTGGTCGCAGCGGCTGCTTCGGCCAGTCCGAGCGAAGGGCAGGCAACGAGAACGGTGGTCGGCCACCTCCGGTCTTCGACCGACAGCATGCCCTTGTCGCAAGTTCGGGTGAGGGTCGTCGGTACCGCAATCGGCGCTGAAAGCGCCTCCGACGGCCGGTTCGTGCTGCGGGACGTCCCCGAAGGCGCCCGGACGCTCGCGTTCGAGCGGATCGGTGTCGTGTCGGACTCGATCGTGCTTGACGCGGAGCGGGTATCGATTGTGGTCTTTCTCCGGACCACGGCGATTCGAATGCAGCCGGTGGTCACCGAGGCCGCGTCGATCGCCCGGAATCGCTTCGAAAATGTCGTGCAGACGAGTACGGTGAGTCTCGATCCGATCGAGATTCAGCGGGTTCCGTCCGTAGGGGAGCCGGACGTAACGCACGTGGTGCAGCTCTTTCCCGGCGCCGTCGCAAAAAGCGATTTCACGCGCGGCTTCAACGTGCGTGGGGGCGAGGTGGATGA
>JBFIZG010000157.1:0-7664 GCA_041604955.1 Gemmatimonadales bacterium
GACGTCCGTCTCTGGGGATCCTACGGACTGTCCGACCGTCGCGCCAAGGGCCGCTTGGCAATCCGATTTCGCGCCCGGCGGTCCATGTTCGAACTTCGCGCGCACCGGGAGATACGTGACGTCGCGGACGAACCGGCGATTGCTCCCCTTCTGAATTCCCTGACGGCCCAGGAGGGCGGGAGCGATTACGGTGACTACATGTTGGTCGAGAGCGCCGGTCTGCGAGTGCGCCGCGCCGTCGGAAGTCGCGCGATCGTGGCGGTGGAAGCGGGCGTCGAACGGATTCGCGGTGTGGCGGTACGAGCGTCTCCAGTATTCGGTTCGTTTCGACCCAACCCAGCATTGGGCAACGGAACGTATCGCCGCGTCGCCGTTCGCGCCGACGTGCAGCCGGGCGGGGTCGCGAATCAGGGCGTGGAGGGAACCGTGCGGCTGGAGAGTGGCTTCGGCGAGGGAACGCGCTACGTACGTCTGCGGGCCGCCGGAAGCGCGCGAATGCGATTCGGTGGTTCGGACGTCGTGATTCGTGGCTGGGGAGGATGGGGTTCGGTCGAGTTGCCGCGGCATCGGAGCTTCGTGCTCGGTGGCCGATCCTCGTTGGTGAGCGAGCCGTTCCGCGTGTGGGGAGGTCGCTACGGCGCGTTGGGTTCGGTGGAGTGGCGTCTCTCGGCACGCGCTCCAGGTATTCCGTTGGGCCCAGTGGCGGCGACAGACCGAATCATCCTGGCGCCGTTCGTCGCAGCCGGTTGGACGGACGGAGCGTTGCGTGATTCGGTGCCGTGGTCGCGAAGCTCCGGTGTTCGTCCCGTGGTTGGGTTGGGCGTAGAATGGTTGTACGGGATGCTCAGGACCGACGTCGCTGTCAGCATGCGCGATCCGCGAGTAGGGATTGTCATCGACGTGCGGCGCGATTTTTGGGGTGTGTTGTAACAAACGGCGTGGAAAGTGGTGGTTCTGCGAATGGGTTCCTGGCGGCGTGTTGTACAGAGATCTATCTTTACACGTCACATAATTCTCGCATTTACGTCACGCAGGCTGACGGAGGAGGAGCCGTAGCTCAGTTTACCGATGAGTGGTTGACGCCCATCTTGGCTGATCTGGTCGGTCCGGAGGCGCTCGATGGCGTCCGCGGTCGGCGGTACGTTTCGGGGAAGCTCTGGCAAGCTGTCGTGTCCGCCGGGCTCGTGTCGGATCGCGAGATTCTCGACGTGCTGTCGCAACGGTTTCGTCTGCCGGTGGCAGACCTTTCGCAAAGCGAACGGACTGCACGAGAGGCGGTGCCGGAACAGTGCGCGCGTCAATATCACATCATGCCGCTCAATCTCACCGAGTCGCATCTCGAAATTGCAACGGCGAATCCGTTTGACCTCGACTGCGAGAAGACGCTCGCGTTTGCCACGGGCAGAGAGGTGAGGATCGCGCTCGCCAGCCCATCGCGGATTCAAGAAAAGATCGACGAGCATTACCGTCCCGAGAACGTTCTCGAACAGCTCATCGAAGGCATGGGGAGCGAAGCCGAGATCAGACAGCTCGAAGAGGAGGCCGACCAGGATCTCACTGCAGCGGCCGAAGAGGCGGCACAGCGTCCGGTGGTACGGTTGGTCGACCTGATCATCTCGGAGGGCATTCTCGCACGCGCAAGCGACATCCATATCGAACCGGAAGAAGGCGGTATTGCCGTCCGGTTTCGGATAGATGGTGTGCTCAGGGAACACATGAAAATTCCGCGAGCGGCCGGGCTGCCGCTCATCTCCCGAATCAAGATCATCTCGGGGCTGGACATTGCCGATCGGCTTCGCCCACAAGACGGCCGGGCGCGTGTGGCGGTAGACGGTATTCCGGTGGACTTGCGGATCTCCACGTTGCCCGCCGCGGTGGGCGAAAAGGTGGTCGTTCGGATTCTCGACGCCACACGCAACGTGCTGGCGCTCGACTCGTTGGGCATGAGCGGTGACGAAGTCGTTGCGGTGCATGAGATGCTCGAAAACCGCGACGGCATTGTGTTGGTCACCGGGCCGACCGGGTCCGGCAAGACGACCACGCTCTACGCGGCCATCCAAAAAGTGCAGAGCGAGGGTGTCAACATCGTGACGGTCGAGGATCCGGTGGAGTACCGTATGCCGGGCATCGTACAGGTGCAGACCAATGAGCGGACCGGCCTCACCTTTGCGTCCGCGCTCCGGTCGATTCTCCGCCAGGACCCCGACGTGGTCTTGGTCGGCGAGATCCGCGACCTCGAGACGGCGCAGATTGCGGTGCAGGCCTCGCTCACCGGTCACCTGGTGTTGTCGACCCTGCATACGAACGATGCCGCCAACGCCGTGACGAGGTTGGTCGACATCGGGCTCGAGAGCTTCAAGATTGCGGCTGCGCTCCGCGGGGTCATCGCCCAGCGGCTGATGCGGTCCCTCTGTCCCACGTGTAAGGACGTGTGGACCGATCCGCTCGCGCCGAAGATTCGTCAATGGGTGCCCGAAGGTACCGTTTTGAGCCGCGCCGTGGGGTGTCCGGAGTGCGCCATGACTGGATACCGCGGGCGGTTTTCGATCGTCGAAGTGCTCAAGATGACGCCGGAAGTGGAACGCGCGATCTCGCGGGGCGCCGGCGCGGTCCAGATCGCGGAGGCCGGCCGGGCCGCCGGCATGCGGTTGTTGTGGGAGAGCGGGCTCTCTCATGTGCTCCGCGGCGAGTCCACGATCGACGAGCTGCTGCGGGTCGTGGACGTGCCGCAACAGGACCTCGCGGAGGAACCTCGGGTGCTCGGGCGGAGGTCCAGCGGCGAGACCGCGGCGCCACGCCATCAGGAACCCCTCCGGGTGTTCCCCGCCAGCGAGCCCTCTAGCGCCGCTGCGAGCCCGCGGCTCGACCAGGATTTCGACCTCATCGACTCGGGCGCCACGCAGGACTTTGGCGCCAGTACCGTCCTCTTGGTTGACGACGAGGCGAAGCTCCGCAAGGTGATGCGGGATTTACTGGAACGGGATGGCTACGTGGTTCTCGAGGCGCAGGACGGCGTCGAAGCGCTCGACTTGGTCGACCGCCATGCTCCGGACGTGGTTGTCCTGGATCTCCACCTGCCCGGACTGGATGGCTTTGGGGTGCTCGAACGGCTTCGCTCTCGACCCGAGACCGAGCAGATTCCGGTTGTCGTGCTCACGGCTCGGGGCGAGGAAGACAACGAGGTCCGCGTGTTCGAGATGGGAGCAGACGACTTCCTGTCGAAGCCGTTCAGAGCGCGGGCGCTTTCCGCACGTCTCCGCACGCTAATCGGTCGCCGCAGACAGCGGCCACCCATACTCCGTTAAAAACACCGGTTTCCGGGCGTTTTTGGCCGTGCTCCGCCGGGAGCACGGGCGCACGCGGAGCACGTGCTCCCTGGGTACGGGAGCATGGTTTTGCTAGTGGAGATTGTTTTTTTGAAGAGTAGCGTGCTACAGGGACTGCGGTGAAGACCACGACGAGTGGTGCGGTGTCGGTTCCGCCGCCGGTGTGGTGCTCGATGTGGCATCGGGCTCGTTCTCCGTGGCCGGACGAGGGGGGAGCGCGACCTCGAAGATCGCGCCCCCGTGCTCCGCCGCGCGGTGCCGGATGTGCCCCCCGTGACCCTGGACGATCCGATAGGTAATCGAGAGCCCGAGTCCGGTGCCCCGGTCGGGCGACTTGGTCGTGAAGAACGGTGTGAAGATCTCTGGCACGACGCGCTCGGGGATTCCCGGTCCGGAGTCGCTCACCCGGATGATCACCCGTCGCCTGCCCTTCAAGGTGGCGATCTGGACCCTCCGTTCCCGGTCGTCGGGAGTTACTTCCGCGGCGTCGAGCGCGTTCGTGAGCAGGTTCAGGACGACCTGCTGGAGCTGATACCGATCGCCCATGACCTCCGGGAGGTCCTCGGCGAGGTCGACCTCGAGTCGGGTCTCCCGGAGCTTGAACTCGTGCTTGGTCAGGAGCACGGTCCGCCGGACGATCTCGTTCACGTCCGCCGGCGCAATGTCCGTTGGTCCCTTGCGGGCAAAGGCCAGGAGGTTCTTGACGATCCGACCGGCGCGGTCTGCCTGCTCGTGAATGAGACGAAGCTGTTCGCCGAGCTGACGGTCTTCCCCCCGTTCCAGAAGAAAATCCGAGAGCCCGGCTATCGAGGTGATCGGGTTGTTCAGTTCGTGTGCGACCCCCGACACCAGTTGACCGACCGCCGCGAGCTTCTCGTGTTGGATGAGCTGGGCCTCCATCGCCTCCCGTGCGGTGACGTCCTCCACGAGCGTCACTACCCACCCGTGGCCCGCGCCGGGCATTGGCGCCGCGCTCATGCGGAGGGTTCGCTGGATGAGCGAGGACCGATGCGTGACGGGAGCGCGGGGACGCCGGGCCCGAGCGGCATCGAGGACTTCGGTCAGCGCGTCGCCATCGCCCATCAGTGCCTCGCTCAGGTTCCGGCCGATGACGTCGGGAAGAGTCGTTCCCAGTAGGTCGGCGAGCGCCCGGTTGGCCCGACGAATGCAATTGTCCTTATCGACGACGGCCACGCCGTTGGCGAGCGCGTCGAACGTCGCTTCCCATTGGTCCTTGCCGGTCTTGATCAGTTCGAAGAAACGCGCATTCTGGAGCGCGACGGCGGCATGGGTTGCGACTGTTGCCGCCAGGCGAAGGTCCTCGGCGCTGAACGGATGGGGTGTGTTCTTGACGATGGCCAACGCTCCAACCACTTCGTCGTGGATGCCGAGCGGCGCCACCGTGACGATGGCGAACTCTTGGCCCGCCATGAGCAACGGGGTGTTTTCGTCGTCCGCGTGGGCGACCTCGACGTGGCCGTGCTGCATTGCGTCCCCGATCATCCCCGCTTCGGCTTCGGAAAACTCCGTCCCCACCAGGTCGGCGAGCACCCCGCTCGCCGCCGCGACACGAAGCGGCGGGTCGCCTCCGGTTTCCAGGGCCAGGAGCGCACCGTCGGACTTCACGAATTTCGAGACGTACGCCGTGACCTGATCGACGACGGGTTCGACGTTCAACGAGCCCGCCAACATGAAGGACAACTCCTGAAACGCGAACAGCTCGTTGATCCGTTGGACCAGTTCTTCTCGCGCGCCCTTCATCGACGTCTCGTAGCGTTCGACCGCGCCGCGCCGGCCAACCCGAAACCCGATTGCCGCGGCCGCGAGAACCAGGACGCCGCCCACAAACCAACCGATCACGCCTGCTGCGTCTCCTCCCGGAACTCCGCGGGTGCGTTCGGTTTCGCGAGCCTGGCCCTTGCCGGAACGCCAAGGTACAAATGCCATGGCTTGGCGTCTTTCGTGAGCACCGCCCCGACTCCAATCATCGCCTGCGTCCCGACCCGAACGCCTGCGAGAATTGTCGCATGGTAGGTGATCCTCACGCCGTCCTCCAGCACCGTCTGCTCGTCGGTCACGTCTTGCTGATCGGTAATGCTGTGGGAGTGACTGTAGACGTTGGCGTAATCGGCAATGGAGGTGCCGTTTCCAAGAACGATGCCTCCCCGATCGTCCAGGAGGACGTGGCGGTGCACCACAACGCCGTCACCGACCTCCATGTTGTACCCGAACGAGAATTCGACGAACTGAAAACACTTGAATCGCTCACCGCATTTGCGAAAAATGTGCTTCGCGAGGATGCGTCGCAGACGAACGCCGAGGTCCACGTTTCCGCCCCCGAGTGGCGAACGATCGAAGCTCTGCCAGAGCCACAACAGCGGCTTCACGCGCGCGTAGCGTTCGGGATCGATCTCGTCGTAGTATTCCGGCTCGAGCGTGATATTCCGCGGGTCGAGGGCGAGGAGCGCCGCTCGCGACCCTACCGAGGTCGTCTGGTCGTCGAGCGCCTCTTCATAGGATCGGTCCCCGCCGTAATAAATGTCGAACAGGACGTCGCGGCACAGGACGTTCCGGTCGCATGCCGGGTCGGCGAGTCGACCCTCGATCGCTTCCAGCCAAGCGTCGAATACGCGGCTCGCGCCCGCGGGCAGCGAAAGGTGGCGCAGAGGATGCTGAACCATGCTGTTCCATCCTTGGCGGGGGTTGGTCTCTCGGAACCGTCACGACGGCTTTCGGGCCGCGGCCGCGCGTGCATCGACCGAAGCGCGTTCTCGCTCCAGCGTGCGCAAGATTCCCTCCCATTGATCCGTAGACAACCCCGCGATAGAAAACGTCAGTGGATCGAGCACCCGAATGCCGTCTTCGTAGACGTAGATCGCGGTCGCGGTTTCGCGCTGTCGTAACTGGCGGTCGCCGAATCCGGGTGTGACGGGGAGTATCCCGGCGGGTCGGAAAAACCGGTTCTGGCTCGTCAACGTAAGTGCCTCGGGATCGAAACGCGCGTTCGCCTGGCGTCCGAAAAAGGAAACGAGGAATGTCGTGGGCTGCCGGAGGCCGTACCGGCGCACCACTTCGTCGATTTCCGGTTGCTTGGTCACCAACAACCGTTGCATTGACGAGTGGGTATCGGGCGCCAGCAGCCGGATCACGCGTTCGTCGAGTGGGATGATGCTGATCGAGTAATTTGGGGTCTGAAACCGGAGACTGATGTCATCCTGGCCGAGTGTGCCGAAACCAACCGGTGGCAGGTCGCTCGGAGTGGGAACGGTGTCTTGCGCTTTCGCGCAGGACGGTGCGATGGCGACGGCCATCGCGAGCAGAACGCGTCGGGCAGGCCGCATCAGCCGTCCCGGGTGTCCCGCGACGAGGCAACGAGCTCGCGGACGGCATCGGTGAGATCGTCGATTCCCTCCCGGGTCTTTGCGCTCGTCACGACACATTGATCTTCGACGCTTCCGACCGCGTGCCGGATGGCGGTGACGCGAGCTTGCCGCTGGCCTTTGCTCAGCTTGTCCGCCTTCGTGATGGCGACGAGGATTGGGAGTTCTCGTTGCTGGAACAGCTCGACCATTTCCAGATCCTCGTTCGACGGTTCGCGTCTGATGTCCAGTAACCAGACGACGCCTGCCAGATGTTGCCGGGTTGAAAGATACTCCCGTATGAGTCGGCCGAAACCACGCCGCGCGGGTTTTGATGCCCGCGCAAAGCCATAGCCGGGCAAGTCCACCAGATAGTAGTCCTCGACCCCATACACGTTACAGGCTCGGGTCTTGCCGGGCGTCTTGCTCGTGTGTGCGATGGCACGGCGGCGGAGCAGTGCGTTGATGAGGGACGACTTGCCGACGTTCGATCTGCCGAGGAAGGCGATCTCCGGACGCGGTGGGTCCGTGGGGAAATCGGCCGCCGGGAAGCTGCCGATGAAGCTGACTGAGGTCAGGCCTCTTTCTTCGACCGACCGCCGCCCGTCACGAACAGTGGGGTGCGACCTTCGGTGATGCATTCCTTGGTAATCACGACTTCGCGGACGTCATCGCGGTCGGGAAGATCGAACATGATTTCGGTCATGATCTCTTCCAGAATCGACCGCAGGCCGCGCGCGCCCGTACCGAGTTTGAGCGACCGCCCCGCGACCGCGTGGAGCGCTTCGGGCTCGAACGTGAGGCCGACGTTCTCGAGTTCGAAGAGCTTCTTGTATTGTTTTGTGAGCGCGTTTTTGGGGTCCAACAGGATCTTGATGAGCGCGGCCTCGTCCAGGGCGTCGAGGGAAACGCGCACCGGCAGGCGGCCGACGAGCTCCGGAATCAGCCCAAACCGCAGCAGGTCGTCCGGTTCCACGTC